>CANRBN010000081.1 GCA_947628865.1 uncultured Gemmiger sp. | reverse complement strand
CTGTCCGGCGAGTGGTAGCTGAACGGGATGGCGATGAGCGCGGCCAGATGGAACACCCGCTCCTGCCCGCGCAGGGCGGTGCGCACACCGTTGGGGTCACGGATGTCGCCCATGAAGATGTCCATCTCGTTTTTGACGGCGGGCGGCAGGGTGTCGATCCAGCCGCAGGAGCCGAAAGAATTGTACAGGCAGAAGGCGCGCACCGTCTCCCCTTTTTTGACGAGCTCCTCGGCCAGATGGCTGCCGATGAAGCCGTCGGCGCCCGTTACCAGAACCGCATGTGCCATATAGCGCTCCTTTTATCCTCGGCGCGGCCCAAAAGAGCCGCCTGAAATACAAAATGATTCCAAAACAGTATACTTGATTTTGCGCGGGATTGCAACCTTTGCCGGCGCGTTTCTTTACAAACAAACGCGCCGCCGCGGCCATTTGCCGCGGCGGCGCAAAAAAGTGTTTCAGCGCTTGATGTCGTAGTTCATGTTCATAAGGTTGCGGATGGTATCGACATCGTCGGTGATGTTGGCGTCGCCGTGGATGGTGTGCTTGATGACGCTGCTGGCCACCGCGAAGTTGATCATGTCCATGGCCTTGTACTCATGCATCATGGCGTAGATGAGACCGCTGGCGAACGCGTCGCCGCCGCCCACGCGGTCGAGGATGTTGAACGTGAAGAGCTTGCTCTCGAACGTATGGCCCTCGTACCACATGAACGCCTTGAGGCTGTTCTCGGAGCCGGAATGGGCGTAGCGCACATGCCGCGCGATGCACTGGATGTTGGGGTAGCGCGCGATGAACGCCTGGAAGATCTCGTCCTGCTGCTCATAGCTGGGCTGCAGGGGCACGCCGTCCTTGTGATCGCCCTTGGCGTGGTCCTCCTCGTCGCGCCAGAGATGGTAGGGCTCGATGCCGAACAGCACGTCGACATACGGCAGGCACTGGGTGCAGAAATCGCGCGCCTGCTCCCAGGTCCACAGCGCGCTGCGGAAGTTGCCGTCAAAGCTGACGGTCAGGCCCTTCTCCTTGGCGGTCTTGAGGCAGGCCAGGATGAAATCGGCGCAGCTGGGGCTGAGCGCCGGCGTGATGCCGGAGAGATGCAGCCAGTCAAAGCCGGTGAGCAGCGCGTCGACATCGACGGTGGAATAATCGAACTCACTGAAGGCGCTGTGCTTGCGGTCATAGGTGACCTTGCTGGCGCGGATGCCGTAGCCGGTCTCCAGGTAGTAGGTGCCCAGACGGTGGGTGGGCGTCTGATCGGGGGTGGAGAGGATGACCGGCGTGCAGTGCACGTCGTTGGAGCGCAGCCAGCGCACGGCGCTCTTGCCCAGGGAGTTGCCCGGCACGACGCTGAAGAAGGTGCTGTCCACCCCGAGGTTGGCCAGCGCCAGGGCGATGTTCGCCTCGCTGCCGCCGTAGCTGGCCTCAAAGTTGGTGGCCATGCGGATCTTTTCATAGTTGGGCGGGGTCAGGCGCAGCATCACCTCGCCGATGGTGATGAATTTTTTGCCGGGATCCTTTTGCAGGAGCGGGTTGCCGTGTTTCATGGAAAACGCCTCCCATTTTTATGATTTTTGATGGATGCCGCGCGCGGCGGACTTGACTTGTTTGTATTGTACCGCATCCGGGAGTGGTTTGCAAGAAAAAAACCAAAGTTCCCGCGCTTTACAGCGGCGGGCAAAACCGGTATAATAGCAAAAGAGTATAGTGGAGGGGTGTGTGCTGCCATGAGCCTGCAGAGCTTTGCCTTTTTCGGCTTTGTGGCCGTGGTGGCCGCCGTCTACCTGCATCTGCCGCAAAAATGGCAGAGCCCTTTCCTGCTCGGGGCAAGCCTGCTGTTTTACCTGCTGGCGGCGCCGCCGATGCTGCCCGTGCTGCTGGGCGTGGCGCTGCTGACCTGGGCATCGGGGCTGGGCATCGGCTGGCGGGGCGGCGCGCACAAGAAAGCGTTTTTGCGGCTGGGGGTGCTGGGCAGTCTGGCCGTGCTGGCGTTTTTCAAGTACAACGGCGCCTTTGCAGGCTTCCACGGCTGGACGGCGGTGGCGATGCCGCTGGGCATCAGCTTTTACACCTTCGCGGCGCTGGCGTATCTGTTCGACGCCGCGGCGGGCACGGGGCCCATCGAGCGCCGGTTCGACCGATACCTGTTGTTTTTATCGCTGTTCGCCACCGTGACGCAGGGGCCCATCTGCCGCGCCGGGCAGCTGTTGCCGCAGCTCGACGCCGCTCACCGCTTTGACGCCGCGCGCACCGTGCGCGCCTTGCGCCTCGCGGCGCTGGGGCTGTTCAAGCTGGTGGCGGTGAGCGATGTGCTGGGCGTTTTTGCGGACGAGCTGTTCGGCCCCGGCGGCTCGCAGTACGGCGGGCCGATGCATGTGCTGGGCGCGGTGTTTTATACCCTGCAGCTCTATTTCAACTTCTGCGGCTACTCCGAGCTGGCGCGCGCCGTGGGGCTGCTGCTGGGGCTCACGCTGCCGGAAAACTTTAAAACGCCGTTCTTCGCGACCAATTTCTCCGGCTTTTGGAGCCGCTGGCACATCAGCCTTTCGAGCTGGCTGCAGGAGTATCTGTTCACGCCGCTGGCGTGGGCCGATACCGGCGCCGCTTTCGGCGGGCATCTGCCGGCGCCGCTGTGCATCCTTGCCGTGTTTTTCGTCTCGGGGCTGTGGCACGGCAACACGCTGCCGTTCGTCGTCTGGGGCTTGTGGCAGGCCGCCTGCCGCCTGGGCGAGGAGGCGCTGCACCGCACGCTGGGCAAGCCCAAAAGGCGCCCCGCGGCGCGCATCGTCTGGGGCAAGCGGGCCGTCGTGTTCGTTTTGTGGTGCCTTGGCATGGTGTTCTTCCGCGTGGGCAGCGGCAGCGGGCGGCTGGCGGATGCTTTCGCGTATCTGGCCGCCTGCGGGCGGGGCTGGGCGCCGGCGCGCTTTGCCGCCGAGGCGTTCGGCGCCGTTTATGCCGGCTTTTACGCCCATCCGCTGATGGTGGGCGGCTACTATGCCTTTCTGGCCGCGGCGCTGGCGCTGGCGTTCTATCTGGACGCGCGCCGCGCGCTCCGCTACAGCAACCGCCCCGCCGAGGAATGCCTGGGGGCCGAGAGGCACCGCACCGCGCTGTACTATCTGCTGGTGGTCTTTCTGCTCATCGGCTACATCCTCCAGAGCGGCGGCTTCGGCGGCGCGGCGGGCTTTGGCCTGTACGCCGGCTTTTAGGCGGCGCATGCCCGCCGATGGCGACGGCGTGAACGATGCATGGCATGCTTTGGAAAGGGGGCGGCGCCATTGAAGCATATCCTCAAAAAGCTGGCGCTGCTCTCGCTGCCGGTGTGGGTGTGGCTGGCGTTTTTTGTGGCGTTCGAGCCCAACAACTATTTCGGGCTCAAGAGCGGCTCGGGCTCCAGCCAGCCCATCGCGCGCGTGCGCGCCTGGGAGCAGGCGCCGGGGGAAAACCTCATCCTCGGGGACAGCCGCCTCGCCCACTTTGACATGGCCCTCATCGCCGGGACGAGCGGCGAGGAATGGCAGAACCTCGCCTTTGGCGGGGCCTCGCTGCGCGAGTGCATCGACCTTGCCAACTACATCCTCGACGCAGGCGGGCAGCCGCGGCGCCTGCTGTTCGCGGTGTCCTTTTACACGCTCAACGCCGGCTATGACACCGACCGCTTCTCCGCGCTGGAGGAGACGCTGCACGATCCCCTCGCCTACTGCCTGAATCTCGAATACAACGTCAACGCCCTGACGGTCTTTCTGGACACCGTACGCGGCACGCCGGACGCGGTGGAGAGCGGCGACTGGGGCCCCGCCGACTATCTGGACGAAAACGGCGCCGCCATCCCCCTGCACCGCCGCCTGTATGACTACCCGGCCACCATCGCGCCGCGGTGCGCGCAGTGGACGCCGAACGATGCGCAGCTCGACCGGCTCGCGGCGCTGGCCGCGCGCTGCCGTGAGAGCGGCGTGGCGCTGACCGTGGTGCTGCCGCCGATGGCCGCCAACGTGCGCAGCGAGGTGTGCGACCGGTATGGCATCACGGCCGCGATGGAGAACGAGGTCCTGCCCGCGCTGCGCGCGATGGCGCAGACGGAGGGCTTTGCCCTTTTGGATTACGAGTGGGGCGGCAGCTGCATCACCGACGACGACACGCAGTTTTTTGACGGCTTCCACCTGGACGAGAAATACGGCCTGCCGGACTGGACGCGGCAGCTGTTTGGAGACATGGCATGAAAGCACCGGATTTTTTGATCTTGTATGAGCATACCGTGCGCGAGTATGAGAGCGACCTTTTGCTCAAGCTCGAGCTGGAGCGGCGCGGCTATTCGGTCGAGATCCGCCAGCTGCTCGACCCCAAGCGCCTTGCCTGGGTGTTCGGCCCCGCGCGCCGGCGGCCCCGGGTGCTGGTGGCCAGCTGCATGTATGACAACGAGGCCATCAACAGCCATGTGTACAATAACGTCGGCCACTGTGACAGGATCGTCAACCTGCATTGGGAGCAGATGCTCTCGGACACGCAGGAGGAGGGCGCCTGGTTCAACATGGACGGCAACGCCAAGCGCTGCGTGCAGACCTGCTGGGGCCTGCGCACCGCCAAACGCCTGCAGGCGCACGGCATGGAGCCCAAAAACACGCCGGTGACCGGCGCCGTGATGATGGATTTTCTGCGCCCGGAGTTTGCCGGCTATTTCAAGGACAAGGCCGCCCTCTGCGCGGAGCACGGGCTCGACCCCGCGCGCCATCTGCACCTGTACATCTCGAGCTTCGGCTACGCGAGCATGGGCGAGCAGGAGGTCGCCGAGCTGAGCGCCATGGCCGGCACGGATTTTGCCGGCTTTGCCAGGACCAACCGCGCCTCCATGGCCGAGACGCTGCGCTGGTTCGACACCTATCTCGCCGCCCACCCCGAGGTCGAGCTCGTCTACCGCCGCCATCCGAGCGAGTGGAACAGCCCCGCGCTGGCCGAGCTTTGCGCCAAACGGCCCAACTTCCACGTCATCTTTGCCGATTCGGTCAAGCAGTGGATCGTGGCGGCCGATTCCATCTCCATCTGGATGAGCACCGCCATCGCCGAGGTCTACATGGCCGGCAAGAGCTGCTGCATCCTGCGCCCGCTGCCCATCGGGCACGAGTACGACCCCGTGATCTACAAGGGCGCGGACGCCGTAACGACCTATGACGGCTTCGCCGCCGCCATGGATGCCGCGCTGGCCGGCACGGCGGCGCCGTTCCCCATCCGGCGGGAGGTGCTCGAGGGCTATTTTGACACGGGCGCCGCGCCCGCCTACAAGCGCATGGCCGACCTGCTGGAGCAGATCCTGCGGGAGCCCCCGCGGGACGCGCCGATGGGCCCGGGCTTCAAGCCGCGCTTCAACCTGCTCAAATACCTGGCGCTGCGCGGCGTACACCTTTTGTTCCGGCACCGCTGGCAGCCCAAAACGGTGTTCGCGTTCTGCGCGCCGCTGGCGGATTTTGCCCAGCGCATCTACGGCTATGTGGAAAAGGCCTGGATCCCGCCCGAGGAGCGCGCGCGCATGGAGGCGCGCATCCGACCGTTCGTACACTAAACGTCTGCCGGCAAAGGAGGTGCCCGCTTGGCACTGGAAAAGGGCGAGGGCTTCATCGGCAACGTCCTCAAATATTCCGTCGCCACCTGGCTGGGCTTCGGCATCACCGGCGCGGCGCTCATCATCAAGGGCCTGCTGCCCGCCGAGGTACAGGGCGAGCCCGTCACGTTCATGACCTACACCGCCGCCCTGATGAACCTGGGCATCCTGGGCCTTGACCAGAGCCTGCTGCGCTTTTACAAGGAGCCGCCCGCGGGCGCCGCGCCGCGCGGGCTGTTCGGCGCCTGCGCGGCGTTCTCCGGCGCGTTCATGCTGGGGATGGGGCTCGTTTGCAGCGTGTTTTTTGCCCGGCCTTTGGCGGCGGCGCTGGGGCTCGGCGTGCCGCTCATCCCGCTGCTGTTCCTCAACGCCGCGCTCTACATGCTGGTGCGGTATCTGAATGTCCTGCTGCGGCTGGAGGGCGATATCAAGGCCTATACGCTGGAAACGCTGTGGATGCAGGGCTGCTACAACCTGTTCTACCTGCTGCCGGGCTTTTTCACCGCCAGCAGCACCGTGCTGGCGCTGGCCGCGGTGCTGAGCTTCGGCGTGGTGGCCATCGCGTTCGGGTGCAGGGTCTCTGCGTCGGTGCGCCTGCCCGCCCCGGCACAGCTGGGCGGCATCGCCCGCGCGGTGCTGCCGTACGGCGTGGCGCTGGCCCCGGCGCAGGTGCTGTTCACCCTCAACAGCGGCATCTGCCTTTCTTTCATCGGCAACTATGCCGGCGAGCGCGCGCGCGGGCTGTTTGCGTTCGGGTTCAGCCTGGCGCAGCTCGTGACCGCCATCCAGGCCGGCTTTTCGACCTACTGGGGGCCCTACGTCTTTGCCCATTACCGCGACGAGCAGGCGCGCATCGGCCAGGTGCACGACGTGCTCAACTTTCTGGTCTTTGCGTTTTTCTGCTGCCTTGTCATGCTGGAGGACATCGTGTTCCTCATCTTCCCCGACAAGGCGGGCTGCATGGCGGTTTTCCCGCTGCTGATGCTGGGCGTGGTGTTCAACATTTTGTGCGAGGGCACCGTTTACGGCAACGCCATCGCCCGCAGGCCGTGGCACGATACCGTGGGCATCGCGCTGGGCGCGGCGGCGAACCTGGGGCTGTGCACGGTGCTGGTGCCGCGCGCGGGGCTGGGGGGCGCCGCGCTGGCGCTGGCCGCCGGCAACGGCGTGATGTTTTTGTACCGCACGCTGACCGGGCAGTATTACTACCGCACCGTGCCGAGCGCCGCCAAGACCGTCTCCGGCTTTTTGCTGGCCTTTGGCGTGACTGCCGCGGGCTGCCTGCTGTATGACCGGTTCTGGCTCAAGCTCCTGCTGGTGGGCGCGGCGCTGTTTTTGTACTGCACGCTGTACCGCGCCCAGCTGCAAAAGCTGTGGCGCATCGGGCTGGGCATCTTGCGCAAGCTGGCAAAGCGAGGTGACGGGGCATGACCCACCGCGGTACCGTGACGCTGACGACCCCGCGCCTGCTTTTGCGCCGGTTCGTGCCGGAGGATGCCATCCCCATGTACGAGACCTGGGCGCATGACCGGCAGGTGACGCGCTGCCTGCGCTGGGAGCCGCACCGCAGCTGGACGGTGACGGCGGCGCTGCTCCGGGACTGGATCGCCCTGTACGAACGCCCCACGGCCTACCAGTGGGCCGTCTGCCTGCGGGAGGGCGGGACGCTCATCGGCTCCATCAGCATCATCCCGTCCGAGCCGGACGATGCCTGGGTCGCCGACGTGCCGCCGGGGCCCCACTGGGATCCTGGCTATGCCTTTGGCCGCGCCTACTGGGGCCATGGCTACGCCACCGAGGCGCTTTGCGCCGTGCGGGATTTCTGGTTCAGCCAGGTGGACGGGGCGTTCCTTACCTGCTGCCACGACGTGCGCAACCCCGCCAGCGGGCGCGTGATGCAAAAGGCCGGCTTTGTCTATGACCACGTCGCCACCTACCACCGCTTTGACGGCAGCGCCGCGGCGTGCCGGGTATACTATCTCACGAAAGGCATGTATGGAACACAGGGAGCTTGATTTTGGCGTTGAGGCGCAAAAAAATATTGAAGACGGGCAGCCGGCGGCGAAGGTCGTGCTGCTGAGCCTTGATCTGGGCGAATACGACGCCGCCCGCAGCCTTGCCGAGCTGGCCGCGCTGGCCGAGGCCGACGGGCTCGCGGTGGCGGCCACCGTCAGCCAGAAGCGCGGCGCGCCGGCGGCGGCCACGATGCTGGGCGAGGGCAAGGTGGCCGAGGCGCGGCTGGTCTGCCTGAACACCGGCGCGGCGGCAGCCGTGTTCGACGGGGAGCTGTCCGGCAGCCAGCTGCGCAATCTGGCGGCGGCGCTGCAGGTGGACGTGCTCGACCGCACGATGCTGATCCTGGACATCTTCCGCGCCCGCGCCGCCACCAACGAGGGCAAATTGCAGACCGAGCTGGCGCTGCTGCGCTACCGTCTGCCGCGGCTGGCCGGCCTGGGCGAGGCCTTGAGCCGGCAGGGCGGGGGCGGCGGCGGCGGGGCCGGCGCGCGGC
>CANRBN010000080.1 GCA_947628865.1 uncultured Gemmiger sp. | reverse complement strand
ATTGCAGATCGCGGACGAATCCCTTATCCAAAGTGCTTCTTCCTTTCCGTTGGTATTCCGCTCATCCAGAAAGGAATCACCCCCCCCCCGGAGGATTTTTTCTCGACGGAACGCTGTGTTCCGGCTGCCGGCATTGGCCCGGCCCGGTGCGGGCGGGTATTTTGCCCGCGGTCATGCCGAAGAAAAGTTTTTATGTCATGTCTCGGTATCTGTCACGGCGGCGCGCCGACGCAGGCTCTTTGATGCGCCAAAAGGCGCAAGAGATCGCGGCTCCTCTGTCATGTCAAAACACTACATATAGACACACTTGTCTCTAATTTAAATACCAAAAGTATAGCATAGGCACTCCTGAAAAGCAAGGCTCCGTCATAAAAAAGGGTATTTTTCATAAAATTTGGCACGGCAAACGAAGCTGTAAGAGCAAATTGCTTTTGCGGCTTGTCTTGTTTTGTGCCTTTTTGCAGAATTTTGCGGTTTTTGGCGTGTGTCGGAACGGGCTGCCGTACCGAAACGGTACGTTTTTTCTGTTCGCCTGCCGGAATGGTTTTTGCATGATTGTATCGCGACGCGTTTTGTGTTACAATGGTTTCCTGCTTTATAGAGCAAAAGTGCCCGGGCGGTGCCCGGCGGTGCGCCGGGGCCTTGCGGGCAGTTCACCGGTGCGGGGAGGCGGCAGCATGCGCGGCATGAGCGTTTCGGAATGGCTTTGGCTGTTCCTTGCCTATTCGTTCCTGGGCTGGTGGTTCGAGGTCAGCTTTACGGCGGTGCGGCGGCACCGCTATGTCGATCGCGGCGTGCTGCGCGGGCCGCTGTGCATCATCTACGGCGTGGCGGGGTGCATCATCACGGCCGGCGCGCGCGATCTGACCGAGAGCTGGTTTTTCCTGTTCCTCGGCAGCGCGCTGGTGGCGACGGTGGTGGAGTGGATCGCCGGCAACATTCTGGAGCGCGCCACGCACACGCGCTGGTGGGACTACAGCCGTTCCCGCTTCAATCTGGACGGCTACATCTGCCTGGAGGCCTCGCTGATCTGGGGCGCGCTGGGCGTTGCCGCCGTGCATTGGGGCAACCGCCTGCTACTGGCGCCCTACCGCCTGCTGCCAAAGCCCTGGGGCGACGTGCTGGTCTGGGCGGGCGTGCCGGTGCTGGCGTTCGACGCCGCCGTGACGGTGCTGACGCTGGCCGGCGTGCACGAGATGCTGCCCGCCGTGGAGGACGCCCGCACCCGCTTGAGCCGGCTGACCCTGCGCCTTGGTACCGCCATCCTGCGCGGCACCGAGCGCCGCATGCAGCGGGCCGTGCCGGCGATGCGCCCGCACCGCCGCAAAAGCTATTCGACCGGGTGCGATGCCATCACGCTCTTGTGGCTGTTCTTTTTCGGCTCGCTGCTGGGCGACGCGGTGGAGACGGTCTACTGCTATCTCTATGACGGCCATCTCTCCAGCCGCAGCAGCCTTGTATGGGGGCCGTTCAGCGTGGTGTGGGGGCTGGCGCTGGCGCTGTTCACCAAGCTGCTCTACCGCTATAAGGACAGGCCCGCCAGCTTTCTGTTCGTGGTCGGGGTGTTTTTGGGCGGCGCGTATGAGTATCTTTGCAGCATCGCCACCGAGATCCTGTTCGGCGCCGTGTTCTGGGACTACAGCGCCATGCCTTTCAACCTGGGCGGGCGCATCAATCTGCTGTACTGCTTTTTCTGGGGCATCGCCTCGGTGGCGTGGTTCAAGGGCGTCTACCCGTGGCTCGACCGCCTGCTGCGACACCTCAAGGGGCGCGGCGGGCGCGCCGTGGCCGCCTCGGTGGCGGTGTTCCTGGCCGCCGACGTCGCGCTTTCGGCCGCCGCGCTGGCCCGCTGCGACGCGCGCGCGCAGGGCCGGCCCGCCGCCAACCGGGCGGAGGTCTTTCTGGACGAGCACTATGACGACGCCGTCATGGCCCGGCTCTACCCCAAGCTCGTGCACACGCGCGCGGCCTGAGCGACCCGCCCGCGCAGCCCCCGCCGCCAGACGCACAAAATTTGCCGGTGCATTTGTAAAAACGACGGGTTTCGGCTTTACATCCGCCCCCGAATGGGTGTAAAATAATGCTGATTGTTCGCGGCCGGGCCGCGTTGTGAAAGGAGAGGTTCGCATGCGCCGTTTTCGCCGCTCTGCCTGCGGGGCGCTGGCCCTGCTGTTGGCGTTGGGACTGCTGGCCGGCTGCGAGGCGCCTGCCGCCTCGGTGCCGGCGGCGGCGGACGTGCCCTCCGCCGCCCCCACGCCGACGCAGACGGCGGATGTGTTCGAGCCGGTGAGCAGCGCGCCCCCCGAGGACGTCGAGGTGCCCACCGTGCTGCCCGAGACCGAGGATGCCGGACGCAGCTACCTCGATGAGACGCTTTTTATCGGCGACAGCAACACCGCGCGCTACACCATGTACGCCGACGAGACCGGCAAGCCCTTCACGACGCTCAGCAACAACATCGGCGTGGTGAGCATGGGCGCGGGGGCCATCACCACCCTGAAATGCGAAAAGTTCAAGGGCGACAAGAGCTTGTACACCCTGCCGGACGCCGTGGCCCTGCTCAAGCCCAAGCGCATCATCATCGGGTTCGGCACCAACAACCTGAGCGGTTCCTCCACCGACGCGGCCAAGTTCATCGACACCTATAAAAAGGGCCTCAAGGCCATCGCCGACGCCTGGCCCTATGCCGACATCATCGTCAACGCCATCCCGCCTCTCGATAAATTGCGGGACAACACCAGGCTGACCATGACCCAGGTGGACGCGTACAACGAGGCGCTCGTCACCATGTGCGAGGCGGAGGGGTATCACTTCCTGAACACCGCCGAGGTGCTGTGCGACGCGAGCACCGGCTGGGCCAAAAAGGATTATACGCTCTCGGACGGGGTGCATCTGTCCAAGGTGGCGGTGACCGCGCTGTTCCAGTATGTGCGCACCCACGCCTACATCACCGAGGATCGCCGCCCGCAGCCGCTGGGCAAGATCCCCGAGCCGGACGGCGTGCCGCTGGGCCTGATCGAGAGCGATCCCATCGCCGTGCGCGGCGCCAAGGTGCCGGTGGAGTTTGTGGCAGAGACCGGCGGCAGCATCGAGGGCGAGACGAGCCAGAAAGTGAAAAAGGGCGCGAATTGCTCCGCCGTGAGGGCCGTGGCGAAGCCCGGCTACAAGTTCACGGGATGGAGCGCCACCCTCGGCAGCACCGGCAGCGATGCCAGCCTGACCTTTACCGTGCCGACCAACGCCGACGCCAACGGCGTGATCGTGACCGCGCACTTTGAGCCCGATGAGCATGAGCACAACTGGATCCTCGTGGAGCAGCTGCGCGCCCCCACCTGCGGGGAGAAAGGCCTTGCCCTGATGGGGTGCACCGTCTGCGACCAGCGCGAGGAGCAGGAGATCCCCGCCACCGGCAAGCACATCTGGAGCAAGGTCTATGTGCTGGAGGGCAGCTATCCGAACGATGAGCGCCTGCAAAAGCTGGTGGGGCAGTATGTGCGCCGCTGCCAGACCGAACAGGGCGGCTGCGGCTACATCGACGCGGCCCCGAAAGAGCTGATCCCGACACCGACGCCGACTGCTACGCCGACGCCCACACCCACGCCCACACCGACACCCACGCCGACGCCGACCTCGACGCCGACCTCGACGCCCACACCCACACCCACGCCGACACCGACGCCAGCACAGACACCCACGCAGACGCCCACACAGGCGCCGACACCCACACCTACAGCGGTGCCCACGCAGGCGCCCACCGAAGCACCTGCCCCGACACCGACGCCGGAGCCCACACCGGAGCCAACGCCGGAGCCTACGCCCGCGCCCGCACCGGAGCCGACCCCCGCGCCGACGCCGGAGCCGACGCCGGAGCCAGTGCAGGAGCCGCAGCCCGTCGCCTGAACGATACGCAAAGCAGCCGCGCCGCCCTCCGCGGAGGGCGGCGCCTTATGTCCAAAAAAAGCAGGAGGTTTCCCATGGCTGACAACGCCGCACCCGCCGCGCAGCAGCGCACCACCGGCAAGCTGCTGCGGCGGTTTTTGCCCTATCTGCTCAAATACCGGCGCATCCTGGTGTTCGATCTGTTCTGCGCGGCGCTGACCACGCTGTGCGATATCGTGCTGCCGCGCATCATGGGGTATCTGACCAACGCCGCCACCGACCCCGCCGTGGTGCTGACGGTGCGCAGCGTGCTGGCGCTGGCCGGCGTGTACCTTGTGCTGCGCATCATCGACGCCGTGGCCAACTATTACATGACGAGCGCCGGACACATCATGGGCGTGTACATCGAGACCGATATGCGGCGCGACGCCTTTGCCCATCTGCAGCGGCTGAGCTATACCTATTATAACAACACCAAGGTCGGCCAGATCATGGGCCGCGTGACCAACGACCTGTTCGACGTGACCGAGTTTGCCCACCACTGCCCGGAGGAGTTTTTCATCGCCGGCATCAAGATCCTTGCCGCCTTTGCCATCCTGTGCACGGCCAGCGTGCCGCTGACCGTCATCGTGTTCGCCTGCGTGCCGGTGATGGCGGTCGTCTCGGCGCGGCTCAACCACCGCCTGCGCGAGCGCCAGCGCGAGCAGCGCCACCAGATCGGCGAGCTCAACGCCGCCATCGAGGACAGCCTTTTGGGCCAGCGCGTGGTCAAGGCCTTTGCGGCCGAGGCGCAGGAGGAGGAAAAGTTCGAGCACGGCAACCGGGATTTTGAGCGCATCAAAACGCGCTGGTATTACGCGATGGCCGCGTTCAACACGAGCACACGCCTGTTCGACGGGCTGATGTATCTGGTCGTCATCGTGGCGGGCGGGCTGTTTCTGGTCTACGGGCGCATCAGCGCCGGCGACCTGGTCGCCTACATCCTCTATGTCACCACGCTCATCGCCACCGTGCGCCGCATCGTGGAATTTGCCGAGCAGTTCCAGCGCGGCATGACGGCCATCGAGCGCTTTTTGGAGATCATGGACACGCCCATCGAGATCGCCGACGCGCCGAACGCCGTGCCGCTCAAGGTGGAGAAAGGCCGTATCGAGTTCCGCGACGTGAGCTTTGAGTACCCGGACGACCACAACCTTGTGCTGCGCCACGTCGATCTGGACATCCGCCCGGGCGAGAATCTCGCGCTGGTCGGGCCCTCGGGCGGCGGCAAGACGACGCTGTGCAACCTCATCCCCCGCTTTTACGACGTGACCGGCGGCGAGATCCTGATCGACGGGCAGGACATCCGCGGCGTGACGCTGCAAAGCCTGCGGCAGGCCGTGGGCGTGGTGCAGCAGGACGTGTACCTGTTCAGCGGCACGGTGGCCGAGAACATCGCCTACGGCAAGCCGGGCGCCAGCCGCGACGAGATCGTCGAGGCCGCCAGGCTGGCCGGCGCCGACGCCTTTGTGCGCGCGCTCAAGGACGGGTACGACACCTATGTGGGCGAGCGCGGGGTCAAGCTCTCGGGCGGGCAGAAGCAGCGCATCTCCATCGCGCGGGTGTTTTTGAAAAACCCGCCCATCCTGCTGCTGGACGAGGCGACGAGCGCGCTGGACAACGAGAGCGAGATCCTGGTCGGGCAGAGCCTTGACCGGCTCGCCCATGGCCGCACGACGCTGACCATCGCCCACCGGCTGACCACCATCCAGAACGCCGACCGCATCCTTGTGCTGGGGCAGGACGGCATCGAGGAGGAGGGCAGCCACGCGGCGCTGCTGGCCAAAAAGGGCATCTATTACCGGCTGTGGAACGGCCTTGTCAGCGGGCAGACGCTGTGACGGGCACCGCGCCGGGCACGGCCTCGGCCCGCTTGAGCAGATACAGCATCCGCCGGGTGTTGAGCGCGCAGGTCAGCGCGTTGGAGGCGACCATGATGCAAAGGAACGCCGGCATGCCGTACCGCGGCAGCAGCAGGAGGATGGCCGCGATGCGCAAGGCGGAATCGAGCAGCGAGTAGCGGAAGGTCGCCAGCTGCTCGCCAAGGCCCTTGAGCACGCCGTCGACCATGCTCTCAAGATACATGAACGGCGCCGCCAGCGCCAGGACCCGCACATAGCCGCCGACCTGCGCGCTGCCGTAGAGGCGCGCGGCCACCGGCGCCCCGAACACAAAAAAGCCCAGCCCCGCCGCCAGTGAGAAGGCCCCGGCCAGCCGCAGCATACGGCTGACCAGACGCCGCACGGCGGCGGTATCGTTTTTGGCGGCGGCGCGCGTGATCTCGGGCATGAGCAGGCCGGAGAGCGCCGCCAGCACCGAAAACGGGAAGAAGAGCAGCGGCATCGCCATGCCCTTGAGGTCGCCGTATTGCGCCATGGCGGCGGCGCGGTCGCCGAGATACTGTGCGAGGCAGGCGGGGATGAGGCTGCTCTCGGCCGCCTGCAGGGCGCTGGCGAGCAGCCGGCTGCCGGTGACGGGCAGCGCGATGCCCCAAAGCTCCCGCTCGCTGTAGGGGTGGGTGGGCGTTTGCTCGCCCCGGCGGCGCCTGAAGGCCGGCTCGCGCCAGGCGAACGCCGCCACGACGGCGCAGGAGAGCGCCTCGCTCACCGTGTTGCCGAACAGCACCGCCGCGCAGCCCCACGCCGCGCCCCAGTGTGCGACGGCCTTGAGCAGCGCGAGCGCCACGCCCATGCGCGCGGCCTGCTCGAGCAGCTGGGCCACGATGCCCGGCTCCACCCGGCGCCTTGCGAGGAAGCAGCCGCGCAGCGCCCCCGCCACGGCGATGAACGGCAGGCTGAACGCCAGCACGCGCAGGCCGGGCTCGGCGCGGGCATCGTGCAAAAGCGCACGCGAGACCGGCCCCGCCAGCAGCGTTTGGGCCAGCATCGCGGCGCTGCCCAGCGCCAGCGCCGTCACGCACACGCCGCGCAGCGTGGCCGCCATGCCCTGCCCGCGCGCAAGGCTCTGCGCCGCAAGGCGGGTGGCGGCGGTGCTGACGCCCGCCGAGGCCAGCGCGGTGAACACCGTGTATACGGCCAGGATGAGCTGGTAGAGCCCCATGCCCTCGCTGCCGAGCCAGGCCGCGATGCGCACGCGGAACACCATGCCCAGCACGCGCAGCGCAAACCCCGCCGCCGTGAGCAGCGCCGCGTTTTTGAGATACAGCCTGCCGCGCATCCCCCGCCCCCCTTTGCCGGTTTTCCCGTTTTTACTTATGCCCCGGCACGGCGGGCTATGCCTTGCGCGCCGCGCCGGTTTGTGGTAGAATCATCTCAGCTGTGAGAAAAGGGGGCGTCGTAATGGGCAAGGCGATGCAGGCGGTGCAGACCGCCGCGGCCTGTATCGCGGCGCGGCTGCCGTTTGGCGGCAAGGCGCCGCAGCTGGCGCTCGTGCTGGGCTCCGGCCTTGGGGGGTTGGCCGGGCGCATCGAGGGCGCCGCCGTCATCCCCTATGCCGAGATCCCCGGCTTCCCCGCCTCCACCGCGCCGGGGCACGCCGGGCGGCTGGTCGCCGGCATGCTCGGCGGCAGGCGCGTCGTCTGCATGCAGGGGCGCTTCCACTACTATGAGGGGCACCCGATGGCCGACATCGCGCTGCCGGTGCGGGTGTTCAAGGCCCTTGGCTGCCATGCGCTGCTCCTGACGAACGCCGCCGGCGGCGTGAATTGGGCGTTCAACGTCGGCGATATCATGCTGATCACCGACCACATCAATTTCATGGGCTCGAACCCCCTGCGCGGCGAAAACGACGACGCCGTCGGCCCGCGCTTTTGCGATATGAGCCGCGTGTATGACCCCGCGCTGCAGGCCGTGGCCGCGCAGGTCGCCGCCGGGCAGGGCATCCCGCTGCAGAAGGGCGTGTACCTTGGCTACATGGGCCCAAGCTTTGAGACGCCCGCCGAGATACGGGCTTTCCGCACGCTCGGCGCCGACGCCGTGGGCATGAGCACGGTGCCGGAGGCCATCGCCGCCGCGCACTGCGGCCTGCCGGTGCTGGGGCTGAGCCTCATCACCAACATGGCGGCCGGGATGGCCGGCAAGCGGCTGGACGGGCAGGAGGTACTGGACATCGCCAACGCCCGCGGGCCGGTGTTCCAGGCGCTCGTGGCGGGCATCGTGGAGGCGCTGCCATGTACGAGCTGGTGACCGTTGGGGCGAACACCCTTTACATCGACTGCCCGGCCAGGATCGGCCTTTGGCACGACGGGGACGACGCCTACCTGATCGACAGCGGCAACGACAAAAGCGCCGGGCGCAAGGTCCGCCAGATCCTGGACGCGAACGGCTGGCGCCTCAAGGCCATCTTTGCCACCCACTACCATGCCGACCATGTGGGCGGCGCCGCCTAC
>CANRBN010000079.1 GCA_947628865.1 uncultured Gemmiger sp. | reverse complement strand
CAGGATGTCATCAAGCAGTATTTCTTTGACTATTACCTGCACAACGCCGATGTCGCCTTTGATTTGGCGACCAACTCGATGCAGGTGCTCAACAGCCATGCCGAGCCGTGGAAAGTGACGGTGGTGGACACCGGCCTCAATACCATGACGGGCGGCCGGCTCAAGCGCGTGCGGGACTACATCGGCGGCGAGCCGTTCATGCTGACCTACGGCGACGGCGTCTCGGACATCGACCTCAACGCATTGGAGGCTTTCCACAGGGCGCACGGCAAGCTGGTCACCATGTCCAGCTACAACGTCGGCCAGCAGTTCGGTGTGCTGGATGTGGATGCCCAGGGCCTTGTGACCGGATTCCGCGAAAAGCAGGAAATGGACGGCAGCATGATCAATATTGGCTTTATGGTGTGCGAGCCGGCCTTTTTGGAGTACATCGCCGATGACGCGACGGTGCTGGAGAAAGAGCCGCTGGAAACGGCGGCCCGGCAGGGCCAGCTGCAAAGCTGCTGCCACAAGGGCTTCTGGAAATGCATGGACACCGTGCGCGACAAAAACAAGCTGGAGGAATTGTGGGCTTCCGGCAAGGCCCCGTGGAAGGTGTGGAAAGACTGATGGATCTGCGTTTTTACAGCGGTAAACGGGTGTTGATCACCGGGCACACCGGCTTCAAGGGCAGCTGGCTGTGCCGGATGCTGGTGGGCGCCGGCGCCCTTGTCACCGGCTACAGCCTGGATCCGCCCACCGAGCCAAACCTGTTCGATCTGGCGGGGCTCGCCGGCAAAATGACCGATGTCCGCGGCGATATCCGTGACCTTGAACATCTCAAAGCGGTCTATGACGCGGCCAACCCCGAGATCGTGCTGCACCTGGCGGCGCAGCCCATCGTGCGGGACAGCTATACTGACCCGCGCTACACCTACGAGACCAACGTCATGGGCACCGTCAACCTGCTGGAATGCATACGGTGGGCAATGGCCGCGGGGGCGCCCCCGCGTTCGGTCGTGAACGTCACGACCGATAAAGTCTACCTGAACCGCGAATGGTGCTGGGGCTATCGCGAGGACGAGCCGCTGGACGGCTACGACCCCTATTCCAACTCCAAAAGCTGCTCCGAGCTTGTGACCCACAGCTACATCAACAGCTTTTTTGCCGGCCCGGATGCCCCGGCGGTCTCCACGGCGCGGGCGGGCAACGTCATCGGCGGGGGAGACTTCGCCAACGACCGCATCATCCCGGACTGTGTGCGGGCCATGCGGGACGGGCGGCCCATCGGCGTGCGCAACCCGTATTCCACCCGGCCCTACCAGCATGTGCTGGAGCCGCTGGCCGTCTATCTGACCATCGCCCAAAAGCAGTATGAGGATAAAAAATACGCCGGCTTTTACAATGTCGGCCCCGACGACTGTGACTGCCTGACCACCGGCGAGCTGGTGGAGCTTTTCTGCAAGACCTGGGGCGAGGGCGCCAGCTGGGAAAACCGTGCCGAACCGGGCGCCCCGCATGAGGCGACGTTCCTCAAGCTGGATTGCAGCAAAGTCAAGGCGGCGTTCGGCTGGCGCCCGCGCTGGCATATGGACGAGTGCATGCGGATGACCTGCCGTTTTGCCAGGCTGTGGCTGGCCGGCGGCGACATCCCCGCCGAGATGGACGACGAGATCCAACGATTTCTGGAGGGGTGAAGATGCCGGAACACAAGCACACTGGCTGCGTGGCCCCGGGGGTGCCGAAATGCTGAAAAAGCTGCTGGCACATCTTGGCGTACAGGATCGCGCCGGGGCGGCGGCGCTGTTCTGGCAGTTCTTCAAGTTCGGCCTGGTCGGGCTGAGCAACACCGCCGTCAGCATGGGGGTCTACTACCTGTTTTTGTGGCTGGACCCCAATCTGTACATGGTCGGCAGCGTGCTTGGCACCATCTTGAGCATTGCCAATGCCTTTTTCTGGAACGACCGTTTCGTCTTCGCCGGGCAAAAGCGGGATTGGAAAAGCACCCTCCAACGCCTGGGCAAGACCTATGTCAGCTATGGCGGGACCTCTGTTCTCTCCAATGTCATGCTTTGGATCGAGGTGACGTTTTTCCACGTCAGCAAGACCATCGCCCCCATTGTCAACCTGCTCGTGACCATCCCGCTCAATTTCATTATCAACAAGCTGTGGACTTTCCGATAGGATCGGGGCCCGCAAGGAAAAGGAAGATCAGATGAACGGTTCCATCCAACTGCTGGACTGTACCCTGCGCGACGGCGGCCTTTGCTTCGAGGATGCGGCGCTGAAGGGCTGGAGCGAGACCTGCTTCTCGCCGCAGGATATCCGCGGCGTCTTGGCTGCGCTCACCGCCAGCGGGGTCGAGATCATCGAGATAGGCTCCATAGAGATATCGCCCGATGACAAGCGGAGATTCGGCATTTATCAGTCCGTGGAGGCGGCCTCCGCCTCCATACCGGAACCACAGCCGCAGTCCCCCCTGTACGCGGCGCTGTACCGCGGCCCCGATACCCCGCTGGAAGATATCCCCGCCTGGCGCCCCGGCCTGTGCCCGGGGGTGCGGGTCATTCTGCGGTACTCCGAGCTGCAAAAATCCATTGACTTTTGCGCGGCGCTTTCCGCCAAGGGGTATAAGGTGTTCGTGCAGCCGATGCTGACCATGCGCTATACCCGGCAGGAGCTGGATCTGCTGGTGCGATCCGCCAACGCGATGGGGGCCTACGCGCTGTATTTTGTGGACAGCTACGGCTATATGATGCCCACGGATGTGGATCGCCTGTTCCGCATCTACGATGCGGGCCTTGACCCCGGCATCCGCATCGGCTTCCACGCGCACAACAACATGAACCTGGCGTTCGCCAACGTGCTCTGTTTTCTGGCACACCGTGGGCGGCGCGATGTCATCGTGGATTCCTGCGCGCTGGGCATGGGGCAGGGGGCCGGCAATCTGCAGACCGAGATCATTGCCGACCACCTGAACAAAGCCGAGGGCAAGCGGTATGATTATGATGCCGTCCTGCGCGCCTGCGAGATCATCAGCGCGCTGACCAGCGACCCGCTGTGGGGGTATTCCCCAACGCGGCTGCTGTCCGCCATCCACGGCACCGCGTACAAATACGCACTGGCTCTGCGCAAGCAGTACGGCCTGAGCTATGTCGAGATAGACCATCTGCTCCGCCATATACCGGAGGATCTGCGCCACCGTTACACCGAAGCGAACACCATCGAGCTGTTGCGCCGCAGCGGTCGCACCGTGTAAGCGGGTACAGCGGAAAGGAGCGGATGACCGATGCGAGCGGCCGACTACATCGCCGGCTTTTTGGCCCAAAACGGCGTGACCGACGCCTTTGGCATCCCCGGCGGCGTTATCCTGGAGCTGTTGTACGCCATGGATCGGGCCGAGGGGATCACGCCGCACCTGTGCTGCCACGAACAGGGCGCCGCCTTTGCGGCCTCCGGGTATGGTCAGTGCGGGCCGGCGCCCGGCGTGGTGTTCGCCACCTGCGGCCCCGGCGTGACCAACACGCTGACCGCCGTGGCCGACGCCTACTGCGATTCCACCCCCATGCTGGTCTTTACCGCCCATGCCCATTCCGGGCGGGAGCCCGCTCCCGACGGGGCGCGCTTCTACCACGGGCAGGAGATGGCGCTTGCCCCGGTGTTTGCCGCCGTGAGCAAGGCGTGCGTGCGCGTCGATGCGCTGGCGGAGCTGCCCGGCGCCGTCGCGGCAGCCTGGGCCGCGGCCACAACGGGCCGCAAGGGCCCGGTGGTGGTGGATATCCTTTCCGGCCTGTTCACGCAGGAGCTGCCCGCCGACGTCCCCGCGGCGCCCCCGGCGCCGCCCGCTGCCGCCGACGCCGCGTCCGCCGCCGATGCTATAGCCCGTCGCCTTGCCGCGAGCGAGCGCCCGGTGCTGCTTTTCGGTCAGGGCATCCGCCTGGCCGGCATGCAGGCACAGGCCGCCGCTTTTGCCGAAAAATGGGGCATCCCGGTACTGTCCAGCCGTTACGCGCAGGATCTTATGCCGGGGTCGGCGCTGTATTTTGGTTACATTGGCACCCACGCCGTGCGCGCGGCCAATTTCATCCTGTCCAAGGCGGATCTCATCGTCGCGCTGGGCAACCGGCTGGCATTTCCGGTGCAGTCGCAAAGCTTCCGCCCGCTGGCGGAGCGCACGCAGATCCTGCGCGTCGATATCGACCCGGCGGAGCTTGGCCGCGCGGTGCCAAACACGGTCAGCTATTGCGCCGACCTGGCGGAGCTCCTGCCCGCCCTGGCGCGCCTCGAGCCCCGGGGCGCCGGGTACGCCGGCTGGCTGGAGGTCTGCCGCCGTCTGCAGGGCGCGCTTGCCGGGTATGACGCGCCGGAGCCCGTGCAGCTGATGGCCGACGTCTTGCGCTGCGCGGGGCCGGGCCATACCGTTACCAGCGACGTCGGCAACAACGAGATGTGGCTCTCCCGCGCGTACCATCTGGCGGGGGCGCAAAACCGCATCCTTTACTCCCAGACCTTTGGCGCGCTGGGCTGCTCGCTGCCAAAGGCCATTGGCGCCTGGTATGCCAGGCGGCAGCCCGTCATCTGTTTTACCGGCGATCAGGGCCTGCAAATGAATGTGCAGGAGCTGCAGACCGTTGCCTCCAACAGGCTGCCGATTTTGATCGCGGTGCTTAACAATCATGCTTCTGCGATGATACGGGAGCATGAGGAAGCGATCCATGGCGCGCATCATCTGCTGGTCACAAAAGACAGCGGCTATGCCGCGCCGGATGTGCAGAGATTGGCAGCGGCTTATGGGATCCCCTGTTGGAATTGGCATGATTTGGAGCCTGCCGGACGCAAGCGCTTGTTGTGCGGCATCAGCGGACCGGGAATATTAAATCTCGAAACAGAGGATCGATATAATGTTGAGCCCGGCCTTAAGCGGGGAGATCCCTGCCAAAACCTGTTCCCCTATCTGAGCGCCGCGCTCTATCGGGAACTGGACATGCTGTAATGGGCGGAACATTGGCTTTTGCAGCGAAAAAACCGCTTGTGCTCTTCTTGTATTTTTTAAGGAAGGAAAATGATCATGTATCTGGAAACGATCTACAGTCCGGCGGATGTAAAAAAGCTGGACATGGCACAGCTGCGGTGCCTGGCAGCGGAAATGCGTGAGGCCCTGCTTCAGAAAATCAGCGTTTGTGGGGGGCATTTCGGCTCCAACTTCGGCATGATCGAAGCGACCATCGCACTGCACTATGTTTTTGAATCGCCGCAGGACAAAATCGTTTTTGACGTTTCGCATCAAAGCTACGGCCACAAGATGCTGACGGGCCGCAAAGATGCGTATCTGGATCCTGCCCGCTACAGCAGTGTGTCCGGATATACCTGCCCGGCAGAGAGCGAACACGATTTTTTCAACATCGGTCACACCTCGACCTCCATCAGCCTTGCCTGCGGGCTGGCAAAAGGCCGCGATGCGCTGGGCGGTCGGGAAAACGTGATCGCCGTGATCGGTGACGGCGCGCTGTGCGGCGGCGAAGCGTGGGAAGGGCTCAACAACGCGTGGGAACTGCACAGCAACTTTATTGTTGTCCTCAATGACAATCAGATAGCCATCGCCGATAATCACGGCGGGCTGTATCGGCATTTGCAGGATCTGCGCGATTCTGACGGAAAAGCGGAATGCAATCTGTTCCGTGCCATGGGGTATGAGTATCTGTTCGTGAAGGACGGGAACGACGTGGAAGCGCTTGTTGACGCATTCACGCGCGTGCGGGATGCCGACCATGCGGTCCTGGTCCATATTTGCACGGTCAAGGGGAAGGGGTACGCATACGCTGAGGCGGACAAGGAGGACTGGCACTGGAAACACCCGTTCCATATTGAGAACGGCCTTTCCAAAAGCAGCCGTGTGGGCCCGCCGACCTACGATGACGTGGGACGTGATCTGCTGCTGGAAAAAATGAAGAACGATCCCGGCGTGATCACCATCGTGGCGGGCGTGCCCGGAGCCATTCGCTTTACACCGCAGATACGCCGTCAGCTCGGCGGGCAGTGTGTGGATGTCGGCGTGTCGGAGGAACATGCCGTGGCAATGGCAGCCGGCATTGCCCGCCGCGGCGGCAAGCCGGTGTTTGTGACGGACTGCAGCTTTTTCCAGCGCACGTTTGACCAGATCTCGCAGGAGGTGTGTATCAACGATCTGCCGGTAACACTGCTGGTGCGCAACGCTTCCGTGCTGGGCATGAACGATATAACCCACCTTGGCATTTTTGATATCCCACTGCTCTCCAATATCCCAAACCTTGTTTACCTGGCCCCCACCAACAAGCAGGAATACCTCGCCATGTTGGACTGGAGCTTGGAGCAGACGGGCCATCCGGTCGCGATCCGCATCCCCAAGGGCGCGATGCGTGAGGCTGCAGGCCCGGTGGACAGCGATTACAGCGTCCTGGACCGCTATCAGATGACGGCCCGGGGCGATCAGGTGGCGATCCTTGCCCTGGGGACCTTTTACGGCCTGGGGGAGCAGATTTTGGCGGGCCTGCAGCAGACCCTTGGCATAAGCGGGACCCTGATCAACCCGCGGTATATCACCGGCCTGGACAGGGAAATGTTACAGGAGCTGCAGAAAGACCATAAGCTGGTGGTAACGCTGGAAGACGGCATCCTTGACGGCGGCTTCGGCGAAAAGATCGCCCGCTACTACGGCAGCACCGGTATGCGTACCATGCATTTTGGTCTTAAAAAAGAATTTTTGGACCGGTATGATGCGCAAGAGATCTTGCAGGCCAACCATCTTACGGCTTCCCAGGCCGTACAGGATATTGCGGCCTGCCTGGCAACCATCTGAGAGGAAATGAGGTGCAGAGAAGTGAAAAAGATCTCCATCGTGATCCCTTGCTATAACGAAGAAGAAAACGCGCGCCCGATCTATGAAGCGGTGCGGGATGAGCTGGTTCGAAATTGCCCCCAATACGATTACGAGATACTGCTTATCGACAATAAATCGACCGATGGGACCCGCGCCGTCATTGAGCAATTGTGCGCAGAGAACAAGCGTGTCAAAGCGATCTTCAACGCCAAAAACTTTGGCCAGTTCAACAGCCCATATTATGGGCTGACCCAGACCAGCGGTGACTGCGCGATCATGATTTCGGCTGATTTTCAGGATCCGGTAGAATTGATCCACCAGTTCGTTTCGGAATGGGAGGCCGGATATAAGGTCGTGGTCAGCTGCAAGACCCGCAGCAAGGAGAACCCGATCGTCTATTTTCTGCGGGGCTGCTATTACAAGCTGATCCGAAAAATGAGCTCCATCAATATGATCGAGCAGTTCACCGGTTTTGGTCTGTATGACAAGTCTTTCATCCAAGTCATGCGGGATCTGCATGATCCGATCCCGTTTTTGCGGGGCATCGTTGCGGAACTGGGACCGGAATATAAGATCGTGGAATATGAGCAGCAGATACGCCGCGCGGGCAAAAGCAAAAACAACTGGTACACCCTGTTTGATGCCGCCATGCTCAGCTTTACCAGCTACACCAAGGTCGGCATGCGCGTGGCGGAGTTCTTTGGCTTTGCCGTGGCGTTCCTCAGCTTTTTGATCGGGCTTTTCTATCTTGTTGCCAAGCTGCTGTTCTGGAACAGCTTTACCGCCGGCTACGCCCCCACCATGATCGCCGTGTTCTTTATGGGCGGCGTCCAGCTGGCTTTCCTCGGCTTTTTGGGCGAGTACATCATGGCCATGAACACCCGCATCATGAATCGTCCGCTGGTCATCGAAGAAAAACGCATCAATTTCCCGCCGGAGGAATCGAAATAACAGCTCCGAAGCATTCTATCGCACGGTTTGGTATGGCCGGGATCTTTACAGATTGGAAAACCGGCGTCAAGGCCGTTTTCCGGGCGACGGAAAGCGCGTGAGCTGCCAAACGCATCGGTCGTGCCCTTGTGCAATGTGCCAAAAAATGCGGGCCAAAGCGGGGCGGAAAGCGTGGCTTGCCGCGCCAAAACCGGCAAAATGCCGAAAATAGCATACACGCAGCCGGGCGTCAAATGCCCGGCTGTTTTTCTTTCCAAAATTGCGTAAAAAAGGGAAAAAGACCCTTGACAAAGCGCTCCCGGCGGCGGTATACTGTCAGAGTATCACATAATGGCATAGAATGCCCTATTGTGGTTTTTTGGCGCGTGGCTGCGCCAAAAATTCGGCAAAATGCCCAAGGCGCGCTTCGCGGCGCCGCGGGCGGGGGCGTTTTGGCTGCATGGTTGGAACCCTGACAGTGCAAGTAAGGAGTGGTCGCATCATTATGGTAAAGGTCAA
>CANRBN010000078.1 GCA_947628865.1 uncultured Gemmiger sp. | reverse complement strand
GCAGACCATCGCCATGTACGGCGCCGCCCGGCAGAACGCCGCCCCGCATGCGGCGGTGCGCACGGGCGCGGCGGCGTCCGCCCGCCCGGCCCGCGCACAGACCGCGCCCGCCCCGGCCCGCACACAGCCCGCCTCGGCCCAAATGAGCGCGACGCGCTCGCTCCGCCTGCCCCGGCCCGCGCCGGCCCGGCAGCCCGCGACCGCCCCACAGCCGCACCGCGCCGCCCCAACGCAGGAAAAGCACACCGCCCGCGGCCCGGAGCAGCACACCGCCAAGGCGGCCCCGGCGGGCAAAAACGGCGGCAGAGCGAACAGCGGCAAAAGAGCCGGCAAAAAAGGCAAGGCGGCCAAAAAGCGCATGCGCTGGTGGCAGGTCGCGCTCATCACGCTGCTGCTCATCGCGCTGATCCTGGGCGGCGCGCTCGCGCTCATCATGCACGCCATCGCCCCCTCGGGCGGCGGGCTGGAGCTCGACCACATCTTCAACACCCCCAAGGAGTTCCAGGGCAAGGAGCTCAACTTCCTGATGGTCGGCATCGACCGCGTCGAAAAATCCGCATGGAGCTCCGGCGATGACGATGTCGGCGACGGCAACACCGATATGATCCTCTACGTCCATTTCAACAACGAGACGGGCGAGATGAAGATGCTGCAGATCCCACGCGACTATTTCGTCGGCCCGGACAGGAGCGTCTCGAACAATTACCGGCTCAACAACGTCGCCAAAACGCAGGGCAGCGGCCAGGACGATGACCGCAGATGGAACATGGCCGCGCTGTGCCAGCAGGTCTCGACGATGTTCCAGCTCCCCATCGACGGCTACGTCTCCATCCATATGGAGATGCTCAACCAGCTCGTGGACGCCTTTGGCTATATCGAGCTGTATATCCCCCATACCATCGAGTATGACGGGAGCGTGCTGGAAAAGGGCTACCGCCTGCTCAACGCCCAGCAGGTCGAATTCTTCCTGCGCAACCGCCATGGCCAGGGCTACGCCCAGAGCGATATCGACCGCCTGAACATGCAGCGGCAGTTCTACTCGGCGCTGTTCCGCCGCCTCAAGACGATGACGATGTGGGAGGTCGCCAAGGTGGCGCCGGTCGTTTTGCAATTCATGGAGACCGACCTCAACATCGGCCAGCTGACGAGCTTCGCCGTCAGCATGCTCAAGATCGACAGCGCCAAGATCATGATCTGCCAGATGCCGGTGTATATGGGCCTGGGCGAATACAACGGCCAGTCCGTCGTCTACCCGGCGCGCCAGCAGGACGCCGACCTGCTCAACCAGTATTTCCGCGAGAACACCGGCCCCGTCGACGCCAGCCAGCTCCAGCTGGCCGACAACGTCGTCAGCACCGCCGGCTATTCCCCCACCGACCCGAACGTCCAGTTCTTGAAAGAGATCAACGACCAGCAGGCCGATGCCGCCATCAACGACAACCCCGACGGCATCTACACCGTCGACTACGTCGACCCCGATACCGACCCCACCCCCGACCCGAACGCCGGCGCGGCCTCCGAGCCCGCCGCCTGACACAAGGAGGAACCATGGACAGCAAAGCCCTTGCCATCGCGCTGGCCCGCGCGCTGGACGCCAAAAAGGCGCAGGACGTGCGCGTTTTGCACGTCGAGGATCTGACCACCGTCACCGATTATTTCGTCATCGCCACCGGCACCTCCACCACCCATGTGGCGGCCCTGGCCGACGAGGCCGAGTTCCAGCTGGGCCGGCAGGGCGCCGCGCTGCTGCGCAGCGAGGGCCACGACGGCAAACGGTGGATCCTGCTCGATTACGGCAGCGTCATCGTGCATGTGTTCACCAAAGAGGCGCACGATTTCTATGACCTCGAGCACCTCTGGGCCGACGCCGCGCCCCTGCCCGAGAGCGAGTGGCAGGCGCAGGCGTGACTGGGCCATACCGTTTTTTGAGGGGAGCAGCAAACCTGTATGAAATATGATTTCAAGGCCGTCGAGGCCAAGTGGCAGAAGATCTGGGAGGACGAGCATACCTTCCACGCCGAGATAGACCATTCCAAGCCCAAATTCTACGCCCTCGTCGAGTTCCCGTACCCCTCCGGCGCGGGGCTGCACGTCGGGCATCCGCGCAGCTACACGGCGCTGGACATCGTCGCGCGCAAAAAGCGCCAGTGCGGGTACAATGTGCTCTACCCGATGGGCTGGGACGCTTTCGGCCTGCCCACCGAGAATTTCGCGCTCAAGAACCACATCGACCCGCACATCGTGACCGAGCGCAACGTCGCCCGCTTCAAGGGCCAGCTAAAGGCCCTCGGCCTCTCGTTTGACTGGGATCGCGAGATCAACACCACCGACCCCGACTACTACAAATGGACGCAGTGGATCTTCCTCCAGCTGTACAAAAAGGGCCTTGCCTACAAAAAGGAGACGACCGTCAACTACTGCACCGGCTGCAAGGTGGTGCTGGCCAACGAGGAGGTCGTCAACGGCGTGTGCGAGCGCTGCGGCAGCCCCGTCGTGCACAGGGTCAAGAGCCAGTGGATGCTCCGCATCACCGCCTATGCCGACCGCCTCATCAGCGATCTTGACGGGCTCGATTACATCGAGCGCGTCTCCACCCAGCAGAAAAACTGGATCGGCCGCAGCTACGGCGCCGAGATCAACTTCGATACCTCCGCCGGCGATACGCTGACCGTTTTCACCACCCGCTGCGACACGCTCTACGGCTGCACCTACATGGTCGTCAGCCCGGAGCACGCGTTCGTGCAGAAATGGCTGGACGCCGGCCTCATCCAAAACGCCGACGAGGTCAGGGCCTATCAGGCCGAGGCCGCCCGCAAGAGCGACTTTGAGCGCACCGAGCTCAACAGGGAAAAGACCGGCGTGCGCATCGAGGGCGTCACCGCCCACAGCCCCGTCAGCGACGAGCCGGTGCCCATCTTCATCTCGGATTACGTCCTGGCCACCTACGGCACCGGCGCCATCATGGGCGTGCCCGCGCACGACGCGCGTGACTGGGAGTTCGCCAAAAAGTTCGGCCTGCCCATCATCGAGGTCGTGCACAGCCAGGACGGCGTCGACGTCAACGAGGCGGTGTTCACCGACGTGGCCACCGGCACGCTGGTCAATTCCGGCTTTTTGAACGGCCTGTCGGTCGGCGAGGCCAAGGAGAAGATGGCCGACTGGCTCACCGCGAACGGCAGGGGCCGCAAGCAGGTCAACTTCAAATTGCGGGACTGGGTGTTCAGCCGCCAGCGCTATTGGGGCGAGCCCATCCCGATGGTCTATTGCGAAAACTGCGGCTGGCAGCCCATCCCCGAGAGCGAGCTGCCGTTAAGGCTGCCCGCCATCACCGACTTTGAGCCCGGCCCCGACGGCGAGAGCCCGCTGGCCCGCCACACCGAGTGGATCAACACCACCTGCCCCTGCTGCGGCGGCCCCGCCGTGCGCGAGACCGATACCATGCCGCAGTGGGCCGGCTCCAGCTGGTACTTCCTGCGCTATATGGACCCGCACAATCCCGACGCCCTCGCCGGCAGGGAGGCCCTTGACTACTGGAGCCCCGTCGACTGGTACAACGGCGGCATGGAGCACACCACCCTGCACCTGCTCTACAGCCGGTTCTGGCACAAGTTCCTCTATGATATCGGCGTCGTGCCCACGAGCGAGCCCTACCAAAAGCGCACGAGCCACGGCATGGTGCTGGGCCTCAACCCGCACAGCTTCGTCAACCTGCCGGCGGACGAGCAGCGCGCCCTCGTGGCCGAGCACGGCGGCGAGGCGGGCGCGAAAGCCTATCTCGTCGAGAAATACGGCGAGATGGCCGAGCACCCGGTCGTCAAAATGTCCAAGAGCCTGGGCAACGTCGTCAACCCGGACGATATGGTGGCCGAGTACGGCGCCGACACGCTGCGCCTGTACGAGATGTTCATCGGCGATTTTGAAAAGGCCGCCCCGTGGAACCCGGCCTCGGTCAAGGGCTGCAAGCGCTTCCTCGACCGCATCTGGGCCCTCTCGGACAAGCTCGTGGACGGCGATGGCATCCGCCCGGCGCTCGAGACGCTCGCCCACCGCACCGTCAAAAAGGTCGGCGAGGACATCGACGCCCTCAAGGCGAACACCGCCATCGCGCAGCTGATGATCTACGTCAACGCCCTGTACGACAACGGCGGCGCCACCCGCGCCGAGTACGAGCTGCTGCTCCAGCTGCTCAACCCCTTTGCCCCGCACATGACCGAGGAGCTGTGGGAGCAGCTCGGCCACACCGAGCGCCTTGCCTACCACCCCTGGCCGCAGTATGACCCGGCCAAATGCACCGAGGCGACCATCGAGATCGCCGTGCAGGTCAACGGACGCATCAAGGCGCGCATCCGCGTCCCGGCGGACATCGACGCCCCCGCCGCCCTCGCCGCCGCCAAGGCCGAGCCCGCCGTGGCCGAGGCCGTCGCCGGCAAGACCCTCGTCAAGGAGATCTACGTCAAGGGCAAGCTCGTCAATCTGGCCGTCAAGGGGTAAACGGCACAAAAGCAGGCGCCGGCGGCGAAGCCGCCGGCGCGTTTGAAGAAACCGGGGAGGGGGGTGCAGCGTGCTCATCAGCCTGGTCGTGCCCTGCTACAACGAGGAGGAAGCCCTGCCGCTGTTTTACGCCGAGGCCGCCCGCGTGGCGGACGGGATGCGGACGAGCCACGGCGCGGCGTTTGAATTCATCTTTGTGGACGACGGCTCCGCCGACGGCACGCTGCCCGCCATCCGCGCGCTGCGCGCGCGGGACAAGCGCGTGCGCTACCTCTCGTTCAGCCGCAATTTTGGCAAGGAGGCCGCCATCTATGCCGGCCTGCAGGCGGCCCGGGGCGATTTTGTCGCCACGATGGACGCCGACCTGCAGGATCCGCCCGCGCTGCTGCCGCAGATGCTGGACGCCGTGCGGGACGGCGGGTATGACTGCGCCGCCACCCGCCGCACCACCCGCGAGGGCGAGCCGCCGCTGCGCAGCTGGTTCGCCAAACGGTTCTATCGGCTCATCAACCGCCTCTCCGACACCGAGATCGTCGACGGCGCGCGGGATTTCCGCCTCATGCGGCGCCGCATGGTCGATGCCGTGCTCTCCCTGGCCGAGTACAACCGCTTTTCCAAGGGCATCTTCAGCTGGGTCGGGTTCCGGACAAAATGGTTCAGCTATGAAAACGTCGGGCGCGCCGCCGGCAAAACCAAGTGGAGCCTCCTGAGGCTGTTCAGGTATTCCATCGAGGGCATCGTCGGCTTTTCCACCGCGCCGCTCATCATCGCCGCCTGGGTGGGGGTGCTGTTCTGCGCGCTGGCGTTTGCGGGGATCGTGTTCGTCATCGTGCGCAAGCTGCTCTTCGGCGACCCGACCGCCGGCTGGCCCAGCATGGTGTGCATCATCCTTTTGTGCAGCGGCGTGCAGCTGTTCTGCACCGGCATCGTGGGGCAGTACCTCGCCCGCACCTATCTCGAGGTCAAGCACCGCCCGCTCTACATCACCAGGGAGACCGAGCAAGACCTCTAAAAAACAGACAAAGCGGCCCGCACCATTCGGTGCGGGCCGCACAGCGTGTCAAAAAAGAGCCCACTAAATCCCGGCGGGGTCAGGGGACCCCGCCCTACGGTCTCAAATCCATTGCATCTTCGTTGCAAACGTAGGGCGGCCTGCCCTCAGGCCGCCGCAGGGAGATGCTTGCTTATGGTTTTTCGACAGTCTGAGCGGCCCGCACCATTCGGTGCGGGCCGCAGCCTTTGCTTTTTGGGGAGGGGCGGCTCACGCCTTGTTGGCGCTGCCGAAGAGATCGACCTTTTCCTCCACCTTGGCGATGATGGCGTCGGCGCCGGGCTTGAGCAGCTTGCGCGGGTCATAGCCCTTGCCCTGCTGATCCTTGCCGGCCTCGATGTAGGCGCGGGTGGCCTCGGCGAACACGACCTGGCAGTCGGTGTTCACGTTGATCTTGGACACGCCCAGGCTGATGGCCTTTTTGATCATCTCGTCCGGGATGCCGGTGCCGCCGTGCAGCACCAGCGGGATGTTGTTGGTGGCCTTGTGGATGCGATCCAGCGCGTCAAAATCGAGGCCCTTCCAGTTGGCGGGGTACAGGCCGTGGATGTTGCCGATGCCGGCGGCCAGGAAATCCACCCCCAGCGCCGCGATGCGCGCGCACTCCTCCGGGTCGGCGATCTCGCCGGCGCCCACGACGCCGTCCTCCACGCCGCCGATGGAGCCGACCTCCGCCTCGATGGAAAGGCCGTGGTCGTGCGCCATCTCAACGAGCTCGCGCGTTTTGGCGACGTTCTCGTCGATGGGGTAGTGGCTGCCGTCGAACATGATGGAGGTGAACCCCGCCTCGATGCAGGCCTTGCAGCCCTCGTAGGTGCCGTGGTCAAGGTGCAGCGCCACCGGCACCGTGATGCCCAGCGCTTCGTCCATGGCGCGCACCATCGCGGCCACCACCTTGAACCCGGTCATGTACTTGCCGGCGCCCTCGCTCACGCCCAGGATCACCGGGCTGTTCATCGCCTGAGACTGGAGCAGGATGCTCTTCGTCCACTCCAGATTGTTGATGTTGAACTGCCCCACGGCATATTTGCCGTCCCGGGCCTTGAGCATCATATTGGTCGCGTTTACCAGCATGATAAGGTTCCTCCCGTCGTTTTTTATGCTGCGGCGCCGTGTGCGCCTGCTTACCTCCATTATAGCCCCGCCGCGCCGGGAAATCAACGCCTTTTGCGGCGCGGCGGCTATTTTTTGCGCGTCGGGCCGGCGGCTGCCGGGCTTTGGGCAAAATGCGGTTTTTGGGGGCCAAAAGGCCGGTTTTTTCAGCGCTTTGCGGGCTTGACAGGGTGGTTTATCCGCCCCGTTATGTTGAAAGGTTTTCCACCGTTTGTTCAAAATTTGGCGTGGTTTTTTGCCGCCAATGCCCGAAAACGGCGTAAAACAGGCGGTTGCCAACATTTTCCCCAAGGTTTTCAACCGCGTGGAAACCGCCGCGCGCCGCGCCGGCGGTTTTACGGTTTGTATAGCCGCCCGCGGCGCGCGGGCGGAAAAACGCGGCCATCGTGTAAATTTTTTGCACTTTTCGCGCGCTGAACAGGTGACAAACGCTGTACAAGTGTGCTATACTATTACTTGTGTAATTATGGGGCAGCATACCCTACCTGTGGAGGCTTTCCGATGCATACCGGCAAACCGGCACCGCCCGACGCCGCGGGCGCGGAAAACAGGCTCGTCTTTGGCAAAAACGCCGTGGCGGAGCTGCTGCAAAGCGGCGCCGCGGCGGACACCGTCCTGCTATCCGAAAGCATGGCCGCGCCGCAGGCCGGGTACTACACCGCGCTGGCCAAACAGGCCGGGGCGGTCGTCAAGCGCGTGCCGGCGGCCAGGCTGCAAAGGCTCTGCGGCAGCGAGGCGCATCAGGGCGTGGCGGCCTGGGCCGCTCCCGTCCGCTATGCCGGGCTCGAAGACCTGCTCGCCGCCGCCGAAACGCGGGGCGAGCCGCCGCTCCTCGTCCTGTGCGACGGCATCACCGACCCGCACAACCTGGGCGCCATCCTGCGCTCGGCGTTTTTGTGCGGCGCGCACGGGGCCGTCATCCCGGCGCGCGGCGGCGTGGGCGTGACCGGCACCGTGATGAAGGCGAGCGCCGGCGCCGCGGCGCGCCTGCCGGTGGCGCGCGTGGGCAACCTGGCCGAGGCCATCCGCGCGCTCAAAAAGCGCAATGTTTTCGTCTACTGCGCCGACCTTGGCGGCGAGAGCCTGGAGCGGTGCGACCTGTCCGGCCCCGTCGCGCTGGTGTTCGGCAGCGAGGGGCGCGGCCCCGGCGCGCTCGTGCGCAAGCTGTGCGACGGCGCCGTGACGCTGCCCATGGCCCCCGCGGGCGATGCCGGCGGGGTGGACAGCTACAATGTCAGCGTGGCGGCGGGCATCGTGCTGTACGATGTGATGCGCCGCCGCCACGGGAAGTAAAACACGGGCAAGGACCGTTTTGCAAGAAAAGGGGAGAAGTGCAGATGCCAAGCAAACGCGCGAACGACTCCGTCGATGAGATCCTGCAGGAGCTGGACCGCCAACAGGCGGCGCAGAGCGTGCGGGGCAGCATGACGGAGCGCCAGGTGGATGATATCCTGCGCAGCGTCGGCGTATATGAGCAGCCCAAGGCGGCGCCGGCGGATCTCGGGCCCATCGAGCAGGGCGATATGCCCGCCGTGGAGCTCGGGCAGGGCGCGCCTGACAGCGACGCCCAGCGCTTTTCCACCGCCGTGCTCGACGATATCCTCAAGGATCTGCCCAGCCTGCGCGCCGTGCAGTCCGCGCAGCCGAAGCAGGCCCCCGAGCAGCCCGCGCGGCGCCCCGCCGCCGTGGAACAACGGCCCGCGCCGCCGCAGCCGGCCCCGCAGGAC
>CANRBN010000077.1 GCA_947628865.1 uncultured Gemmiger sp. | reverse complement strand
AGCTTTGTTGGGAGGGTGATGACAGGCTCCAAGCTCTCCCCGGCGCGCAGGCGCAGCAGGGCGTCCAATGCCGTTCGCGCGCGTTCCGCGTTGTCCTGGCGGACAGAAGTCAAGGATGGGTACACCATCCCGCAGAGGGGCGTGTCGTCAAATCCGGCGACGGAGATATCGCCCGGTATATCCACGCCGCTGCTTTGCAAAAAATGGATGAGGTCAACGGCATAATAGTCCGATACGGCGAAAACCGCCGTGAAGATCTTCAGCTGCGGCAGCTTTTCGCGGTAGAAGGCCATCCGCTCCGCTTTGGTCATCGGGATCAGCAGAAATTCCGCGCCGGGCCCGAAGCCCTCCCGAAAGCCCTTCCAGCGTTCGAGATCCATGTCGATCTCGTTGTCCGAGAGGCACAGGGCGCGCTCGTGCCCGCAAAGGCGGAAATACTCGCCCACCTGAGATCCCCCGTGCCGGTCGTCGATGTTCACGGCACAGGCGCGCTCTGCGACGGCGCCGCAGGCGTCATAGACCACAAAGGGGATGCGCACACGCTCCCGCAGATGACCATACTCCGCATGGCAAAAGCCGATGAGCACCAGCCCTTCCAGGTTCCACATGGTGGCAAAGGAGACGATCTCGTCAAAATCGTCCTGGCCGTTCACGGTCTTTACCATCATCTGCAGGCCGCGACCGGCCGTCTCGGCGCTCAAGGCGTTGAGCGCCGAGGCGATAAAGGCATCCTCCAAAATGTGGGTCTCATATTTCTCGTGGGCATTGATGACGACGCCCACGATCTTCGCCGGATTCTCGGCCAGCAGCACCTCGGCCGCGCGCGGCAGATAGCCCCGCTCCTCCAGCGCACGGCGCACCCGAACAGCCGTGCGCTCGGACACCATGCCGGTCTTGCCGTGGAGCACATACGACACCGCCGCCGTGCTGAGCCCCAGCTCCGCAGCGATATCCGAAAGCCGCACCTTTTCTTCCATGTCGCACCTCTGTTCCGTTACCCGTCAAGCGTGGATTTGTCGGGCGGGCAGTTTTCTCTGCCGGCAATAGTATACGATACTCCCACACGCAAAGCAATACGGCCAAAAAGGTATGATACAAGAGAGGTATAGACAAGCTTATGCCGCCTATACCTCACTCAAAATGTCATTCAAGCTCTCCGGCCAGCGTCATCACGGCCGCCAGCGCCGCCAGCGGGGCCGTCTCGCAGCGCAGGATGCGCGGGCCGAGCCCCACGGTCACGGCGCCCGCCGCCCGCAGCGCGGCGGCCTCCTCGGGGGCAAAGCCGCCCTCGCTGCCGGTGATGAGCGCGATGCGCCGGCTTTGCCCCGGCGCCACCAGCCCGCGCAGCGCGGCGCCGCCGTTCTCATAGAAAAACAGCGCGATATCGTACCGCTCCCGCGCAAGCGCCGCGCACAGCGCCGTAATGTCCGGCAGCGGCGGCAGCACGGCGGGCACGCGCCCGCGCCCGGCCTGCTTGGCGGCCTCGGCGGCGATGCGGTTGTACCGCGCGTTTTTTTTGTCCTCATTTTTGGGCGCGGCCACGCACCAGCGGCTGAAAAACGGCACAAAGCGCGCCGCCCCCAGCTCCACGCCGTGGCGCACGATGTCCTCGAGCTTGCCCTGCTTGGGGTAGCCGATGTACAGCGTGATCTCGGCGCCCGGCTCCGCCCGCGTCGGCGTGCCGCCCGAAACGGCAAACTCCACCCGGCCCGGCACAAGGGCCGTCACGGTGCCGGTGTATTCCAGCCCGTCCGGGCCGCACAGCGGCACGGTGTCGCCCACGGCGGCGCGCATCACATGCGCAAGGTGGTGCGCGTCCGCGCCGGTCAGCGCCGCGCGCCCATCGACAAGCTCACTTGCAAAATAACGGTGCGGCATCGCTTTTACCCCTTTTCGCACACAAGGCATACCCAGCCGCGCTTTTCGCGCAGCTCGAGGACGCGCAGGCCGGCGGCGCTGAGGCCGTCCACGACCTCCTGCCTGCGCGTGTCGATGATGCCGCTGGCGATGAACCGCCCGCCCGGCGCCAGCAGCGCCGGCACGGCGGGGGCCAGGCTCAGGATGGCCGCGGCCACGATGTTGGCGGTGATGATGTCGTACACGCCGCTCGCCTCGGCGGAAAGGTCGCCGATCTTCACCCGGAAACGGTCGGCCACGCCGTTGCGCGCGGCATTCTCGCCGGCGGTGCGCACGCACATCGGGTCGATGTCGATGCCGTCCGCCTCGGCGGCGCCCAGCTTGAGCGCCGCGATGGCCAAAATGCCCGACCCCGTGCCGATGTCCAGCATGCGCTCGCCGCCCCGGACAAGGGCGTCCAGCACCTCCAGGCACAGCGCCGTCGTCTCGTGCGTGCCGGTGCCGAACGCCATGCCGGGATCCATCGAGACGACGGTGCGCGGCGTCTCGAACGGCTCCCAGCTCGGCACGACGGCCAGCCGCCGCCCGATCTCGACGGCGTGGTAATACTGCTTCCAGGCGTTCTGCCAATCCTCCTGCTCGACGCCGGCGGTGCCCAGCGTATAGGCGATGCCGGCGGCGTCCAGCCGCTCCCTGAACAGGGCAAGAACCTCGGCGGGCTCCTCGTCGGGGGCCAGGTACATGTGTACCGTCACCACGTCGCGCGGCTTGTCGAGCAGCTCCTGCTCGATGAGGTCGACATGCGCGATCTCCCACGCCTGCTGCTCAAGATCGCTGTAATCCTCGATGTAGATGCCGCCGCCCGCCGCCATCGTGGCGATGGCCTCGGCGGTGTCGGCGTCGCGCTTGGCGACCGTAACGGTGATGTCCGTCCATTCCATACAAAAGCCCTCCGCGGCATTTTTTTCGATTATAGCACACCCGCGCCGCCAAGGCAAAGAATATCCCGCCGCCGCGCGGGCATAGTAGGCGGTGAGGAGGGGATAGCATGAAGCTCGATCCCAAAAAATATGACGAGATGGTCAAAAACGCCGCGCCGCCCTCGCCGGTCTGGCGGGACTGCGTGTGGGCGTTCTGCATCGGCGGGCTCATCTGCACCGTCGGCGAGGCGCTGCGCCGGCTGTATCTGCTCCGGTTCGATGCGGACACCGCCGGCATGTTCACGAGCGTCAGCCTGATCTTGCTCTCGGCGGTGCTCACGGTGCCGGGATGGTATCAAAAGCTGGCCGCCAGGGCGGGCGCCGGCACGCTCGTGCCCATCACGGGGTTTGCCAATTCCGTCGTCAGCCCGGCGGTGGAGTTCAAGGCCGAGGGCTGGGTGACCGGCGTCGGCGCCAAAATCTTTACCATCGCCGGCCCCGTCATCACCTACGGCACGCTGGCCGCCTGGGTTTGGGGGCTCATCTATTGGGGAATGAACGCCGCGGCCTGAGCGCGGCCTGCGGCCGAGCCCGCCGGCACACGATGCCGGCGGGCACTCAGACTGTCGAAAAAGGTGTTTTCTGAATCCATCGGCCTCGGCTGACATGTGCGGACGAGGCCGATACCTCTAGAGCAAAAAAAGCCGTTCGAGTCGCCTTCAGGCATGAGAACGGCATTTTTTGCGACGGGGTGTGTCCAAGAGAGGGGTGCAGGCGGACTGGCGAAGCCAGCAAAGCCGAACCCCTCTTTTGCAGCGTGTCGAGTTCCTCGACACGCTGCGTGCCCGCCGGCACACGATGCCGGCGGGCACTTTTTACGCCTTGGCGCTTGTGTTCCGCGGCCTTTGCGTGTATAATTATCCTGCATGATTTTGTACATTTTACCGGAAAGGATGCGCCGCGCCATGCGCTCGATGCCCGCCCTGCATTATCTTGACAACGCCGCCACCACGATGGTGGATCCGACGGCGGTCGAGGATACCCTCACGACGCTGCGGTTTATCTGGGGCAACCCCAGCAGCCTGTACGTGGAGGGGCTGACTGCGCAGGCAGCCGTGCAGCGGGCGCGCGCGTGGGTCGCCGAGAGCCTGCCCGGCGCGCGCCGGGACGAGATCTACTTCACCTCCGGCGGCACCGAGAGCAACAACATCGCCCTGCGCGGGGCCGCCCGCGCGCGCACCGCCTGGGCGGACAACATCGTCACCACCGGGTTCGAGCACCCCAGCGTGCAGAACACACTGCGCGCGCTGGGCAAAGAGCTGGGCTGGCGGGTCACCGAGATCCCGCCCGAGCCGGACGGCACGCTGGATGTGCAAAAGCTCGTCGCCGCCGTCAACAAAAGAACCGCCCTCGTCGCCTGCATGGCCGTCAACAACGAGACCGGCGCCGTGCAGGACATCGCCGCCCTGGCCGCCGGCGTCAAGGCCCAAAACAGCCGCTGCGCCGTCCATGTCGACGCCGTGCAGGCGTGGCTGCGCGTGCCCATCGACCTCAAAAAATGGCGCGGCGTCGATACGCTTTCGGTCTCCGGCCACAAGGTGCACGCGCCCAAGGGCGTCGGCGCGCTCTACTTATGCGATAACCAGCGCCAGCACCTCGCGCCGCCGTATACCGGCGGCCACCAGGAGCGCGGCATCCGCCCCGGCACCGAGAACGTGGCCGGCATCCATGCGCTGGGGTGGGCAGTCCACGGCAAGGCCGGGGAGATCGCCGCGCGCAGCGCCGCCGCCGCCGAGCTGCGGCGGCGCCTGCTCGAGGGGCTTTATGCCATCGGCGGCATCACCGTCAACAGCCCGGCGGACGCCGTGCCGGAGATCGTCAACTTTTCCACCGACCGCGTCAACAGCCAGACGATGATCGAATTCCTGGGGCGGCGGCAGGTGTACGTCTCGGGCGGCAGCGCCTGCGACAAGGGCGAGCCCAGCCACACGCTGCTGGCCATGGGCTGCGGCGAGCGCACCGTCAAGACCGCGCTGCGCGTCAGCTTCTGCGCCGATAACACGCCCGAGGACGTCGACGCCCTGCTGGAGGCTTTGCGCGAGGGCCTTGCCACCCTGCGCCATATCTGAACAAAAGGGGAGTACCTATGCCCGACCGCATCCCGGAGATCCTGCTGGCCTACGAGGGCGAGATGACGCTCAAGGGCCTCAACCGCGGCAGGTTCGAGAGCTGCCTCAACAAGACCATCCGCAGCCGCCTGCGCGGCGTGGGGGACTGCCGCATCACCCAGGCGCAGAGCACCGTGTTCATCGCCCCCGCCAGCCCGGATTTTGACATGGACGAGGCCGAGCGCCGGCTCGCGCACATCTTCGGCCTCGTGCGCCTGTCCCGCGCCGCCGTGTGCGAGAAGGACTTCGCCGCCATCTGCCGCACCGCCGAGGCATATCTCGGCCTCGCGCTGCGCGCGGTCAGGACCTTCAAGGTCGAGGCGAAGCGCGCCGACAAAAAATTCCCCATGCAGAGCCCGGAGCTCTGCCGCGAGCTCGGCGCGCACCTTTTGCGCTGCCACCCGCACCTGCGCGTCGATGTGCACGACCCGCAGCTCGAGGTCATGGTCGAGATCCGCGAGGGCGGCGCCTACCTGCACGGCCCCAAGCGCGAGGCCGCCGGCGGGCTGCCGGTGGGCACCAGCGGGCGGGCGCTCAACCTGCTCTCCGGCGGCATCGACAGCCCCGTCGCCGCCTACATGATGGCCCGCCGCGGCCTCGCGCTGCACCACATCCACTTCGCGAGCCCCCCCTACACGAGCGCCCGCGCCCGGCAAAAGGTCGAGGCGCTGGCCGGCCTCGTCAGCGAATATACGGGGGACTGCACGCTCTTCGTCGTGCCCTACACCGCCCCGCAGGAATACCTGCGCGACCACGCGCCCGCCGAGATCTTCACCGTGCTGATGCGCCGCAGCATGCTGCGCATCGCCGCCGCGGTGACAAAGCGCTGCGAGCTGGACGCCCTCGTCACCGGCGAGAGCCTGGCCCAGGTCGCCAGCCAGACGCTGGCCGCCCTGCAATGCACCGACACGGCGCAGCAGCTGCCGGTGCTGCGCCCCTGCATCGGCATGGACAAGAACGAGATCATCGCCGTCGCGCGGCGCATCGGCACCTTTGAGACCTCCATCCAGCCCTATGAGGACTGCTGCACCATCTTCACCCCGCCGCACCCCAAGACCCGCCCGCACCTTTCCGAGATCCTCGCCGCCGAGGCCGCCATGCCCGGCCTGCCCGCGCTGGAGGCAGCCGCCGCCGAGGGCGTCGAAAGGGTGCCCGTGCGCATCGGCGAAGCGCCGCCGTTTTGAAAGGGAAACGCCATGACCGCTGAACTCATCTGCGTCGGCACCGAGCTGCTGCTCGGCGATATCGTCAACTCCAACGCACAATTCTTGAGCCGCGAGCTCGCCGAGCTCGGCATCAGCGTGCTGCACCAGCATGTGGTGGGGGACAACGCCGCCCGCCTGCGGGAGCTGGCCGCGCAGGCCAGGGCCCGCAGCGAGCTGCTGGTCTTTTCCGGCGGGCTCGGCCCCACGGCCGACGACCTGACCAAGGAGACGGTGGCCGCCGCCTTTGGCGACCCCCTGCGCTTTGACGAGGCCCAATGGCGCAGGATCTGTGATTTCTTCGCCCGCATGGGCCGCACCCCCACCGCGAACAACCGCAAGCAGGCGATGGTGCCCACCCGCGGCCATGCCATCCAAAACGACCACGGCACCGCGCCCGGCGCCTGGTTCGAGGACGAGACCGGCCACTGCGCCGTGCTGCTGCCGGGCGTCCCGCGGGAGATGAAAGCCATGTGGGCCGAGCAGGTGCGCCCGCTGCTGGAAAAGCGGCAGAGCTGCACCATCCGCAGCCGCACGCTGCATGTGCTGGGCGGCGAGAGCAGCATCGCCGGCAAGGCCGCGCCGCTGTTCGAGGGCGAGAACCCCACCGCCGCCATCTACTGCAAGACCGGCGAGAGCGAGATCCGCGTCACCGCCCGCGCCGCCGACGCCGCCGCGGCGCAGGCGATGTGTGACGAGCGCATCGAGCGGTTCCGCGCCGTGCTGGGCGATGCCGCCTACGATACCGACGTGCCGGGTCTTGCCTGGACGGTCGTGCGCGCGCTGAAGGAGCGCGGCCTGCACGCCGCCACGGCGGAAAGCTGCACCGGCGGCCTCGTCGCCCAGCGCCTGACCGAGCCCCCCGGCGCGAGCGAGGTGTTCGGCTACGGCTTCGTCACCTATGCCGAGGCCGCCAAGCAGGCGCTGCTCGGCGTGCCGGCGGAGCTTATTGAACGCTATACCGTTTATTCCGGGCCGGTGGCCGCCGCCATGGCGCGGGGCGCGCTGGCCGCGTCCGGCGCCGAGCTGGCCGTCGCCGTCACCGGGCTGGCGGGCCCGGGCGGCGCCCTGCCGGGCAAGCCCGTGGGCACCGTCTATCTGGCCGGGGCCGACGCGCGCAGCCGCACGCTCTACCTGTACCGGCTGGCGCTCGGCGGCTATCGCGAGCGCGAGGTCATCCGCGCGCGCGCCGCGCTGTGGGCGCTGGACGCATTGCGCCGTATGGCGCTGGGCCTTGCCCAGCCGGACGCCGTGCGCGCCGGCTTCGCCGCGCCGCCGGACGCTTTGGACATCTAGCGAGACCGGGAAGATCCTTTTTGGGGGTGGGACCATGCTGCAAACGACCCTGCAGGTGCTGCGCGTCTTCGGCGTGCCGGCGGCGCAGGTCACGGCCATCCTGCGCGCCGTGCGCGACGAGGGCTGCCCCGGCCTGCGCCTTTTGGAGCGCGACGGGGAATATGCCATCTGCATCCAGGGCAGCGCGCCCACGCAGGAGATGGCGCGCGAATACTGCGAAAAATGGGCCCGGCGCCTGCGCGCCGAGTTCGGCGACGCGCTCTACGCCGAGGGCGAGGTCAGCCTCGCGCAGGCCACGCTGACGGCGCTGCTCGAAAAGCGCCGGCTGCTGGTGGCGGCGGACGAAACGACAGGCCGCCTGCTCGGCGATGCGCTGCGCGGCCTCACGCACAGCGAAGCCGCCTTTGATTTCGGCAACCAGAGCTACCTGCACCCGCAAAACGCGAAGCGCATCGTGATCCCGCCGGCGCTTTTGCAAAAATTCCCCGGCGACCTCGTCCAGGCCGCGGCGGGGCGCGCCACCACGGCGCTGCTGGCCGCGCAGGCGGATATCGCCGTCTCCTACATGCCGGCCAGCGTCGGGCAGGCGCCGTTCGCGGTGCTGTGTGACCGGCGCGGCGCCGTGGCCGCCGCCGTCGGCCCCGAGGCGACCGATGCCGCCATCGCGAACCACATCCTCGACCTCGTGCGCCGGCGCGTGCTGGGCCTGCCGCCCGCCCCCCGGGCCATCACGTTCCGCCCCGGGCACGAGCGCCCGATGCTGCCCCTTTCCGCCGGCAGCGCCGTCCGCCGCGGCGATACCGCGCGCTTCTCGCTGCGCCGCGCGCGGCCCAAAAACCTGCCCACCGGCCAGTTCGAGCCCATGCTGGATATGGACACGGCTGCCAAAACACTGGGCAGCGCGATGGAGCTCGGCGGCACGGCGGGCCCCGCTGCGCCCGCCCCGGCGGCGCAGCAGCCGGCCACGCCCCGCCCCATCGCCCGCACGCCGGC
>CANRBN010000076.1 GCA_947628865.1 uncultured Gemmiger sp. | reverse complement strand
GGCTCATGGGCGCCGCCGCCGATGCCGCCGCCGGCGCGCTGGATCTCTGCGTCGCGCTGGCCGCCGGCGTCTACCTGCTGGCGGGCAAGGAAAGCATCCTGCGCGGCCTGCGCCTTGCGCTTCGCGCCTTTCTGCCGCGCCGGGCCGCGGCCAGCGTCACGGCGGTGTGCGCGCTCGCCAACCGCACCTTTGCCGGCTACATCGGCGGGCAGCTGGCGGACGCCCTGCTCGTCGGCGCCGAGACCTTTGTGCTGATGCGCCTGTTCCGGCTGGACTACGCGCCGCTCATCGCGGTGCTGGTCGGCGTGACCAACATCATCCCGGTGCTCGGGCCCTTCCTCGGCGCCGTGCCGGGCGCCGTGCTGCTGCTGCTCGAAAGCCCGCCCGAGGCGCTGTGCTTCGTGCTCATCGTGCTCGCCGTGCAGCAGATCGACGGCAGCTTCATCGCGCCGCGCATCCTGGGCGGCGCCACCGGGCTCTCGGGGCTGGGGGTGCTGTTCGCCATCCTCGCCGGTGGCCGCCTGTTCGGCCCCGCCGGCATGCTCATCGCCGTGCCCACGCTGGCCGTCCTCGCCGCGCTTGTGCGCCAAAGCGTCGGCGCCGGGCTCACGGCCCGCGGCCTTGACCCCGACACCGGCGAAGAAAAACCCTTGTGAACGTGATTTTTTGATAAGGAGTGACCGCTATGCAGCGCACCGAGCTTGCACGACTTTACACCCACACCCCGGCGGACGGCACCGTCGTGACCGTCTGCGGCTGGGCCAAGACCGTGCGGGATTCCAAAAACATCGGCTTCATCTCCCTCACGGACGGCAGCTGCTACAAGCCGGTGCAGGTCGTCTTTGAGGCCGCCAGACTGCCCAATTTCGACGAGGTCGCCCACGCCGGCCTCTACACGAGCTTTGAGGTCACGGGCCGCCTGGTGCTGACCCCGCAGGCCAGACAGCCGTTTGAGATCAACGCCGATACCGTCACCGTGCTGGGCCCCTGCGGGCCGGACTACCCGCTGCAAAAAAAGAAGATGAGCGTCGAGTATCTGCGCACCATGCCCCATCTGCGCCCGCGCACCAACACGTTCAACGCGGCGTTCCGCGTGCGCGGGCAGGCGGCGTTCGCCCTGCACAAATTCTTCAACGAGAACGGCTTTACCTACGTCCATACGCCGATTTTTACCGGCTCGGACTGTGAGGGCGCCGGCGAGATGTTCAAAGTCACCACCCTCGACCTTGCCGACGTGCCCAAAACGCCGGACGGCACCGTCGATTACGGCAGGGACTTTTTCAAAAAGCCCACCAACCTCACCGTCTCCGGCCAGCTCGAGGCCGAGGCGCTGGCCATGGCGCTGGGCAAGGTGTACACGTTCGGCCCGACCTTCCGCGCCGAGCAGAGCTTCACCCCCCGCCACGCGGCCGAGTTCTGGATGATCGAGCCCGAGATGGCCTTCGCCGACCTCAACGATTACATGGACACCGCCGAGGCGATGACCAAATATGTCATCCGCTACCTGCTCGAGCACTGCCCCGACGAGCTCGCCTTTTTCAACCAGTTCTTTGACAAGGGCTTGCTCGAGCGGCTGGAGCTCGTGGCAAACTCGGAGTTTGGCCGCGTCACCTACACCGAGGCGGTCGAGATCCTCAAAAAGAACAACGCCAAATTCCAGTACAAGGTCGATTGGGGCACCGACATCCAGACCGAGCACGAGCGCTACCTGACCGAGCAGGTCTACCACAAGCCGGTGTTCGTGACCGATTACCCCAAGGAGATCAAGAGCTTTTACATGCGCCTCAACGACGACGGCAGGACCGTGGCCGCCGCCGACATGCTGGTGCCCGGCATCGGCGAGCTCATCGGCGGCTCCCAGCGCGAGGAGCGCCTCGATGTGCTCACCGCCCGCATGGACGAGCTGGGCCTCAAGCGCGCCGATTACGAGTGGTATCTCGATCTGCGCCGCTTCGGCACCGTCAAGCACGCGGGGTACGGCCTCGGGTTCGAGCGGCTCATCATGTATGTGACCGGCATCCCCAACATCCGCGACGTGCTGCCCTTCCCGCGCACCTGCGGCGGGTTTTAAGGCGATGCCCGGCGCCGCCGCGCTGCCGCCCATCGCCGGGGGGCTGCTCGCCTGGTTCCAAACAAACAAACGGCTCCTGCCTTTCCGGCAGGAGCCTTCGGCGTATCACATCTGGGTCAGCGAGATCATGCTCCAGCAGACCCGCGTCTCGGCTGCGCTGCCCTACTACGAGCGGTTCATCCGGGCGCTGCCCGACCCCGCCGCCCTCGCCGCCTGCCCGCCCGATGTGCTGCGCAAGCTCTGGCAGGGCCTCGGGTACTACAACCGCGCCGCCAACATGCAAAAGGCCGCCAGGATCGTGTGCGAAAGGTACGGCGGGGCGCTCCCGGCGGACACCGCCGCCCTGCGCGCGCTGCCCGGCATCGGGGACTATACCGCCGGCGCCATCGCGAGCATCGCCTTCGGCATCCCGGCGCCGGCGGTGGACGGCAACGTGCTGCGGGTGTTCGCGCGGCTGTACAACGACGGCGCCGATATCACGCTGCCCGCCACCAAGCAGGCGTTCACCGCCCGCGTGCTGGCCCATATGCCGAAAGAGGCCCCCGGCCCCTACAACGAGGCGCTCATGGAGCTGGGCGCGCTGGTCTGCGTGCCCGGCGCGCCGCACTGCGGGGACTGCCCGCTGCGGGGGCTCTGCCGCGGTCATGCGGCAGGCACCGCCGCCGCGCTGCCCACAAAGCCGCCAAGGCCGCCGAAGCCGGTGCTGCCGGTGACGGTGGCGCTGGTGGAAAGCGGGCGGGGGATGCTCCTGCAGCGCCGCCCGCCCAAGGGCCTTTTGGCCGGGCTGTGGCAGCCCGCCGCGTTCGAGGCGGCGCTCGACGCCGCGCAGCTGGCCGCGGAGCTGCAAAAGCTCGGCGTAACGGCACATTTCACCAAGCCGCTGCCCGCCGCCAAACATGTGTTCACCCACCGCGTGTGGGCGCTTTCGGGCTGGCGCGGCACCGCCGAGGCCGTGCCGCTCCCCGAGGGCTGGGCGTGGGGCGCGCCGCGGGACTACCCCATCCCCAGCGCCTTTGCCGCGTATCTGGCACTGCGCGATGCCTGAAACCATCAGTTTTTACAAAAAGCGTATAAAAAGCGGCAAAAAATTCCAGGCGAACGGTTGTATTCAACTTTGCGGTCGGGTATAATAAACGGTGGAGAGCCGTGTGGGCGGCCTGTACCGGTCCGACGGCGCGATCGACTGAAAAACAAACCGGGAGGGAACTCTTATGATGAAAAAAAGCACTTTTGGCGCGGCGCTCGCGTTTCTGGCCGCCGCCGCCGGCGCCCTGACCGCCGTTGCCATCTACCTCTACCGCCGCGAGAAGGAGCTGGACGAGTACGAGCAGCTGCTGTTCAGCGACGACGGCGAGGACTATGAGGATGAGGACGAGACCATGTATGAGGATCTGACCGGCGACGAGCAGGACGGCGATGCCGCCGAGCCCGCCGGCGACGAGACCTGATCTTCCCCATGCACCCCGCCGCTTTTGGCTGCAGCCGGAGCCGGCGGGATTTTCTGTGGCGGAGCGCTCCGCCCCGGGCGCCGCGGCACCCGGGAACACTGGTTTGTTGGGTGAAACGAGATGAGCAAGAAGCACGATAACAAGCGTGTTTACCAAAATGGAGACGCCGCGGGCAGCGGCGACCGCCCCGGGCGCGGGCAGGAGGCCCGGCACACCGCGGGTACGGACATAGACGCACAGCCCTGGCAGGGCGCCGCGCCCCTGGAGGAGAACGTCAACGCCATCGCCGACGCGCTGGCCGCGGCCGCCGCGTCGCAGGAGCCGGACGAAGAGCCCGCGCCGGCCCAAGCGGCGCAGGAGCCGGGCGAGGCCGCTGCCGCCGGGCAGCCGGAAACGCCGGCCCCTGCGCTGGAGCCGGATGAAGCCGCCCCCGCGCAGGAGCCCGAAGAGGCCGCCGAAGAGGAGCAGGCCGCCCCGCAGGCGGAGCCCGCGCCGGACAAGGCCGCCGAGGCCGCCGAAAACGCCGAAGCCGCCGAAGCGGACGGCGCGCCCGCGCAGGAGGATGAGGCTGCCGCCTGGCAGCCCGATCCCGAGACGGAGCGCCGCCTTGCCGAGATGACCCGCACCGTGCAGGTCTCGGTGGAGCAGATCCTCGCCCGCATGGAGAGCGAGGCCGCGCCCCGGGCGCCTGCCGTGCCCGCCGTGCCCGCCGCGGAGGAGGAGGAGGACGAGGAAAAGCCCGAAAACATCTTCATCCGCCTCCTCAAGGGCCTTTTGCGCGGCGTGTGGGGCATCATCAAGTGGCTGCTGCTGGTGGCCGTGTGCGTGGCGCTGGTCACGGGCGGCAGCGTGTGGTGGCTCTACCGCAACACGACCGAGGAGATGCTGCCCGAGATCACGGCCACCTTTGCCGGCCAGACGCTGGAGCCCGTCGCGTATGACTGGCGCGTGCCGGTCGTGTCGGATCGCGTGACCAAGCGTTTTGAATTTGCCTCCGGTACGACCCAGACCTTCACCGAGCCGCTTTCGGGCGGCAGCATCCGCGTGTCGGTCAGCCCGCTCTCGTACGAAACCGAGCTGACCATCTGGGACGAGAACGATACCGAGCTTTTCAGCGGCAGCGTGCCGGAATACGGCCAGCGCCGCCTGACGGACACGGGCTCCTACCATGCGAAGCTCGTCGTGAGCAACATGCAGGAAAGGTTCTCCGGCACATCCGAGGCGCTTGGCACCCAGACGTATGAGTTCGACTTTACGGTCAGCGTGCGCCCGCCCATCCAGCTGGACAAGGAGATCGTCATGCAGGGCGATGTCCTCGCCGTGATGCTGACCGGCACGCAGGCGGACGATCTGCCGGTGCTGGAGACCGAGATCGAGAACGCGGGCTTCGTGCGTGCCGCGAACGGCTGGGTGGCGTACCTGCCCATCGCCTGTGACCTGCAGCCCGACACCTACAGCGTGCGCGTGCGCACAAAGGACCATGTGCAGGACTTGAGCTTTACCGTGCGCGCGCAGGAGAGCTGGAAAGTGGTCGACCACAGCAGCCGTTCGCAGCTGATCTCGCCCTATCTCGGGCCGGACGATACCCCCGCCGAGGTCAAGAATGTGCTCGGCATCTATGACGAAACCATCTATTGGGCCGCCGACGGCGGCTTTGCGGAGCCGTACAGCCGCACCCCGAAGCTGCGCCTTGAATACGGCACCAAAGAATATGTGGGCCGCAGCAAATCCCAGATCCAGGAGGGCAGCGGCACCCCCCGCATCGCGGTGAACACCGTGGTCAACGGTCGGCGGGGCGAAAAGCTCTGCGCGCCGGCGGCGGGCCGCGTGCTGCTGGCCGCGGAGCTGGACGGCACCGGCGGCACCGTCGTGATCGAGCATGGCGGCGGCGTCAAGAGCGTGTTCTACCACCTGGACAGCCTCGACGTCCAAACGGGGGACATGGTCGCCCAGGGCCAGCAGATCGGCGTTGCCAACGGCAATTATATCCTGGAGGCCCGCGTGGGCAGCGTGCAGGTCGACCCGCTCAACATCTGGACCAACCAGTGCAACGCCATGCGCTGCTATTGATACCGGCGGACCAAATCCCAGGTTTTTGCAAAAAAGCCTTGCAACACCGCGGCGAATATGCTATCATAATGTGTACTGTTCTGGGTGATCAAGGAGGTGGAACGAATGCCTAACATCAAATCTCAGAAAGACCGTGTCGTGCAGGCCAAAAAAGAGGCCGCGCACAACAAGGCCATCAAGTCCAACCTGAAAACAGTGATCAAAAAGGCAGACGCTGCCATCGACAGCAATGCCGGGGACAAGGAGGCTGCCATCAAGGCCGCCGTCTCTGCCATCGACTCGGCCAGGAGCAAGGGTGTCATCCACAAGAACACCGCTTCCCGCAAGGTCAGCCGCATGGCCAAGCGCGCCAACAAGGCCGCGCAGTAAAACACGATCACAAGGCTTTCGCCGCCCCGGCCATTGGCCGGGGCGGCGCAGACTTTGTCGAAAAAGATGTTTTCCGGATCCATCGACCTCGGCTGACATGCTCGCGCCCGCAGGCGCCTGCCGAGGCGCAGCCACCGCGAAGCGGTGGCCAGACCGTCGAAAAACCATAAGCAAGCATCTCCCTGCGGCGGCCTGAGGGCAGGCCGCCCTACGTTTGCAACGAAGATGCAATAGATTTGAGACCGTAGGGCGGGGTCCCCTGACCCCGCCGGGATTTAGTGGGCTCTTTTTTGACACGCTGACCACCGCGAAGCGGTGGCTCTTGGCGCGCAGGCTCGGGCGTTTGCGCCCTGCCAAAATGTTTCTGGCAAAATAGTTTGGCAGGCGGCGGGCATGGCCCGCCGTGCGCAAAGCCCCTCTTTTGCAGCGTGTCGGGAAAGGGCATTTCAGACGATACGAACGTCTGCGGCGCAGACCGGGCGCTTCAGTTCTGATCCCTGCTTTTGCCCAAAACCGCCGCCAGCACCGCGAACACGAGGCTGGCCGTGATGCCGCCGGCGGCCGCCGTCAGCCCGCCGGTAAAGACGCCGGCGAAGCCCGTCTCGTCCACCGCCCGCATCACGCCCTGCGCCAAAAGGTGCCCAAAGCCCAGCAAGGGCACCGTGGCGCCGGCACCGGCCCACTCCGCCAGCGGCTTGTAAAGGCCGACGGCGCTCAACACCACGCCCGCCACAACGTAGCCGGTCAGGATGCGCGCCGGCGTGAGAGCCGTATAATCGATGAGCAGCTGCCCGACCACGCAGATCAGCCCGCCGACCACGAACGCCCAAAAGTACGAAAGCCCAAGCTCCATCCGAACGAACCTCCTTTACGCCTGCGGCGCGGCCAGCTCCACCGCGTGGGCGATGCCCGGGATGCTCTCGCCCTGCAGATAGGTGGTCTGGCTCATCAGTGCGCCGGTCGATAAAAACAGCACGCGCTTCCATTTCCCGCTCAGCAGGTTAGGCAGCACATGGCAGCACAGCACCGCGGCGCTGCACCCGGCGCCGCTGCCGCCGGCCTGCACGTTCTGGCCGGGCACATCGTACAGCAGGCAGCCGCAGTCCAGATGGTTGTGCAGCGGTATGCCCTCCTTGAGCATCTGCTCCCTGAGCAGGTCGCTGCCGACCTCGCCCAGATCGCCGGTCAGCACCGCGTCAAAGTCCTCCGGCTGCAGGCCGCTGCCGCGGAAATAGCGCAGCAGCGTGCTGGCGGCAGCCGGCATCATGGCCGCGCCCATGTTGTTGATGTCCCGCACCGCATAGTCCTGCACGCGGCCAAACGTGACCGAGAGCACCTGCACCCCGCTTTGCCCCGGCGCGCGCAGCAGGCAGGCCCCGGCGGCGGTGGCCGTCCACTGGGCGGTCGGCGTGCGCTTGCCGCCATACTCCAGCGGCGTGCGGAACTGCCGCTCCGCCGCGCAGAAATGGCTGCTGGTAAAGGCCATCGCCTGCTGCACATAGCCGGCGGCGGCAAAGCAGGCGGCAAGCCCCACGCTCTCGGCCATCGTCGAGCAGGCGCCGTATACCCCGGCGTAGGGCGTGCCCAGCGTGCGCATCGTGTAGTTGCTGGCCGTGCACTGGGCCTGCAGGTCGCCGGCAAAGGTCAGCTCCACGTCCCTGTGGCCGATACCGGCCTTGCGCAGGCAGAGCTCCACGCATTTTTGCTGCAGGGCGCTCTCGGCCTGCTCCCAGTTCTCGGCGCCGTCGTCGGCAAAGGCGGCGTCGTCGGTCAGGTAATCAAAGGCGGAGGCCAGCGGCCCCTCGCTCTCTTTCTTGCCGCCCGCCGCCGCCCAGGCGGCGATCACCGGCGGCTTCGCGAAGATGACGGTATCATCGCGTCGGATGCCCATACACAGCATTCCCCCTTTTTGGTGGGGATAGTATGCCCCGCGCCCCGCCCCGCCATACAAAAAAAAGCCCGCCCTTGGCGGGCGTAGCGTGTCGAGAAACTCGACACGCTGCAAAAGAGGGGTTCGGCTACGCTGGCTGCGCCAGACCGCCTGCACCCCTCTCTTGGACACACCCCGTCGCAAAAAATGTCGTTCTCATGCCTAAAGGCGACTCGAACGGCATTTTTTGCTCTAGAGGTATCGTCCTCGTCTGCGCATGTCAGCCGAGGCCGATGGATTCAGAAAACACCTTTTTCGACAGACTGAGCCCGCCCTTGGCGGGCGGGCGGAGAAAACGGTTTTCGGGCTTCACAGCGGCGCCAGCTCGAAGCGGTAGACGGTGGTGGCGCTGTAGGGCACGGCGGGGCGCAGCGTGGTATCGGGAAACTCGGGGTGATTGGGCGCGTCGGGATAATCCTGCGTTTCCAGGCAGACGGCATCCCGCTTTTGGTAGTGCGCGCCGTCCTTGCAGGCGGTGACGGGCGCCAAAAAGTTGCCGGTGTATACCTGCAGGGCCGGCAGTGTCGTCAGCACCTCCATGCGCAGGCCGGTCTCGGGGCCCTCCAGCCAGGCGGCGTGGCGCAGGCCGCTGTCCCGGATGATGTAGCATTGGTCGTAGCCCTTGCCCTGGCGCAGG
>CANRBN010000075.1 GCA_947628865.1 uncultured Gemmiger sp. | reverse complement strand
CCAGCTGCGCGGCCATCGCCGCGCCCCACGCCCGCCATTGCTGCGGCGCCTGCCGCGCGCGGCGGGCCTTTGCGAGCCCGCGCGCCTCCGCCTTGGTCATGGCACCCTCCCCGCGCGTTTTGTTCCTGCCTACAGTATAAGCGCTGCGCCCCTGTAAATCAAGACGGCTTTTGCCGCCCCGGCGTTACAGCCCGCGCAAAATGGGGTTGCGTTCCGGCCAAAAACAGGGTACAATAGCTGCAGTACGATATAAGGAGCAGTATGTCATGGGTCAGTTCACCTTTACAAAAACCGACCTGCCCGGCGTGCTCGTGGTGGAGCCGCAGGTCTTTGGCGATGCGCGCGGCTATTTCATGGAGACATACAAGCAGGCGGATTTCGCCGCCGCCGGCATCCCCGGGCCCTTCGTGCAGGACAACCAGAGCCGCTCGACCCGCGGCGTGCTGCGCGGGCTGCATTTCCAGAAAGAGCATCCGCAGGGCAAGCTCGTGCGCGTCACCCTGGGCGAGGTCTATGACGTCGCGGTGGACTGCCGCCCCCACAGCCCGGCGTTCGGCAGATGGGTGGGCGTGACCCTCTCGGCGGAGAACAAGAAGATGCTCTACATCCCCGAGGGCTTTGCCCACGGCTTTCTGGTGCTGTCGGACACAGCGGAATTCACCTACAAATGCACCGACGTCTACGCCCCGCAGGACGAGGGCGGCATCCCCTATGACGACCCCGACATCGGCGTCGAATGGCCGGCGTGCGGCTGCCCGTATCTCCTGAGCGCCAAGGACGGTCGGCACACCCCCTTTGCCGAGCAGGATTTTTCCTTTTTTGCAAAATACTGAACCCCGCGCACAGAGCCCGGTGGAAAGAGGATAAGACGTGCAAAAGCTCAAAAATACCTTTGCCGATGCCTGGCGTTACCGCTATCTGCTGCAAAACCTGATCATGCGGGACTTCAAGCTCAAATACCGCCGCAGCATCCTGGGCGTGGCGTGGAGCGTGCTCAACCCGCTGCTGACCTGCCTTGTGATGTATGTCGTGTTCGGCGCCCTGATGAAGGGCCTGCGCGGCGAGGGCATCTCCAACTTCGCGGCGTTCTTGCTCATCGGGCAGCTGCTGTTCAACTTCTTCCGCGAGAGCACCGCCATGGCCATGGAGAGCGTGCTCAAAAACGCGCCGCTGCTGCGCAAGGTGTACATCCCCAAGTACATCTTCCCGCTCGAAAAGACCTGCTTCGGCTTCGTCAACTGCCTGTTCAGCTTCGTGGCGCTCGTGCTCGTGCTGCTGTTCACCTGGACGCCGGTCAGCTGGGGCACGCTGCTGCTGGCCGTCTACCCGCTCGTCACGCTGTTCCTGTTCAACCTCGGCGTGGGGCTGCTGCTGGCGGCGCTGTATGTTTTTGTGCGGGACATCATGCATATTTGGGAGGTCTTCTGCACGCTGCTCGTGTACGGCAGCGCCATCTTCTATGACCCCAACATGATGGACGGCTGGGTGCAGTGGGTGATCAAGTTCAACCCGCTGTACCACTACATCACGGCTTTCCGCGAATGCGTCCTGTGGGGCATCGGGCTCGAAGCCCCGCGCGCGGTCATCTGCCTTGTGTGCGCCGTGCTCAGCCTCACGCTGGGCATCCTCGTGTTCAAAAGGACGCAGGACAGCTTTGTCCTGTACATGTAAGGGGGTGCTTTTCAGGGTATGGAACGGCAGCCCGTCATCTCGGTCGAGAACGTCTCGATGCGCTTCAACCTCGCCAAAGAAAAGCACGAGAGCCTCAAGGAATATTTCATCGCCCTCACGCACGGCGGCGTGCGCTTTGACGAGTTCTACGCCCTCCGGGACGTCTCCCTGACCATCATGCCCGGCGATTTTTACGGCCTCATCGGCCTCAACGGCAGCGGCAAATCCACGCTGCTCAAGATCATCGCCGGGGTCTACAAGCCCAGCCAGGGCAGGGTGACGGTGCGCGGCACCATCGCGCCGCTCATCGAGCTGGGCGCCGGGTTCGATATGGATCTCACCGCGCGCGAGAACATCTACCTCAACGGCGCCGTGCTCGGCTATACGCCCAAATACATCCAAAGCAGATTCGACGAGATCGTCGATTTCAGCGAGCTGCAAAATTTCCTCGATGTGCCGCTCAAAAACTATTCCAGCGGCATGGTGGCGCGGCTGGCCTTCTCGGTGGCCACCATCACCAAGCCCGACATCCTCATCGCCGACGAGATCCTGTCGGTCGGCGATTTCCTGTTCCAGCAAAAATGCGAAAAGCGCATGGCCGAGCTGATGAGCGGCGGCACCACGGTGATTTTGGTCAGCCATTCCATCGAGCAGATCGAGCGCATGTGCAGCAAGGCCGCCTGGCTCGACCACGGCGTCCTGCGCCGTGACGGCGCGGCCCTGCCCATCGCCGAGGAGTACCGCAGATTCCAAAAGGCCGACAGCCTCGCCGCGAAAGGGGAGGGGTAACGCCATGCCCAGGCCCGACCCCGCCGCGCCACGCCGCCCCGCCGATGCCGCCCCGCCCGACAGCGTCGGCGCCATGGCGCGCCGCCTGCTTGACCCCGCCCACCTTGCCGATCTTGGCCGCCGCAGCCTCGCCACCCTGAAGGAACAGGGCCCCGAGCAGCTCTGGCGGGACGTGATCTTCAGGGTGGGCCTTGCCTTTCACCACGACGGCTGGCGCCACCGCGCCGACATCCCGCTGCGCCGCGAGCTCAAGCGCCAGCGCGCCGAAAACCGGCAGGGCCCGTGCGTCAGCATCGTCGTGCCGGTGTACGAGCCCCCGGCGGGATTCTTCCGCCAGATGCTCGCCAGCGTGCAGCGGCAGACCTACCAAAACTGGCAGCTCGTCCTGGTCGATGCCTCCGCCGCGCCGTACAAGGCGGCGCGGGCCGCCGCGCAAGGGGACGCGCGCATCTTGTACAAAAAGGTCGAAAACGGCGGCATCGCCCAAAACACCACGGCGGGCTTTGCCGCCGCAGAGGGCGACTATATCACCCTGCTCGACCACGACGACGTGCTCTACCCGAACGCCCTGTACGAGTGTGTGCAGACCATACAAAATACCGGGGCGGATTTTGTCTACAGCGACGAGATCGTCCTGTCCGAGGACCTCAAGCGGCTGGGCGGCTACCATTTCAAGCCGGATTTCGCGCCGGATTCCCTGCGCGGGTGCAACTACATCACGCATCTGGCGATGTTCAGCCGCGCGCTGCTGGAAAAAGCCGGAGCCGCCGAGTATGCGGACTATGACGGCGCGCAGGATCACGAGCTCTTTTTGCGCCTGACCGAGCGCGCGCGGCACATCGAGCACATCAAAAAGGTGCTGTATATCTGGCGCGGGCATGCCGGCTCCACCGCCGCCGGCATGCAGGCCAAGCCCTATGCCGTCAAGGCCGGCGTGCGCGCCGTCGACGCGCAGCTGGAGCGCCTTGGCATGCCGGGCAGCGCCGAGCCCGTAACGGGCGCGCCGGGGGCGATCCGCGTGAGGTACGAGCTCACCGGCACGCCGCTCGTCAGCGTGCTCATCCCCAACAAGGATCACATCGGCGACCTTGGGCGCTGCCTGCAAAGCCTTTACAAAAACGCCGGGTATGAGCATTTCGAGGTGCTCGTGCTCGAAAACAACTCGACCGAGGCCGCCACCTTCGCGTATTATGAGGCCCTGCCCGCCAAATACCCGCGCTGCCGCGTTATAAAGTACGAGGGCGCGTTCAATTTTGCCGCCATCAACAACCTCGGCGCGGCGGCTGCAAAGGGGGAGCACCTGCTGCTGCTCAACAACGACATCGAGATCCTCTCCCCGGGATTTGTGCGCGAGCTGCTCTCCTACAGCCAGCGGCCCGATGTCGGCGCCGTGGGCGCCAAGCTCTGTTACCCCGACGATACCATCCAGCACGCCGGGGTGCTCCTGGGCATCAACGGCAGCGCCGGGCACAGCCACAAGGGCTACCCGCGCGGGGCGGTGGGGGACTTGTACCGGCTCGTCACCGCGCAGAACTACATGGCCGTCACCGGCGCCTGCCTGATGACCAAGCGCAGCCTGTATACGGCCGCCGGCGGCCTTGACGGGGAGAACTTTGCCGTCGCCTACAACGATGTCGACTACTGCCTCAAGCTGTGGGAGCAGGGGCTTGTGAACGTCTACACCCCGTGGGCCGAGGCCTACCACTATGAGAGCAAGAGCCGCGGGCTCGATACCCGCCCGGAGAACGCCGCCCGCTACGCGCGCGAAAAAGCCGCGTTTTACGCAAAATACAAGCGCTATATCGACAACTATGACCCCTACTACAACCCCCACTTCAACAATCTGTTTGAAAACTTCGGCCTAAAATAAGGAGCCCGCCATGGATCTGCGCGCAAAACGCGTCAAGGAGCTTTTCGGCTACGCCCGCACCCTTGCCAGGGAGCAGGGCGTGGGCGCGATGGCCGCGCGCGCCGCGGGCTTTGCGAGACGGCGCTTGCTCGGCAGGCGCGGGCGCTACTGGCCCGGCAAGCAGGCGCTGGCCGCCCAGCGCGCCGCGGACACGGCCTCTTTCCCGCTCATCAGCATCCTGACGCCGCTGTACAACACCCCGCCCGCCTACCTCAAGGCGTTTTTGGAGAGCGTGCTCGCCCAGACCTGCCCGCGCTGGCAGCTCGTGCTCGTCGATGCGTCGGACGCCGCCCACGCCGCGGTGGGGGCGCTCGCGCAAAAGTACGCCGCCCTGGACGCGCGCATCCTCTACCAAAAGATCGAAAACGGCGGCATCTCGCGCAACACCAACGCGGCCGCGGCGCTGGCCGGGGGGCGGTATCTGGCCCTCGCCGACCACGACGACGTGCTCGCCCCGCACGCCGTGTACTGCATGGGACGCGCCATCCAAAGCACCGGCGCCGCGTTCTTGTACAGCGACGAGGCGCTCTTCACCCAAAGCCCGCGCGCCGCGCACGTCGCGCATTTCAAGCCCGACTACGCGCCCGAATACCTTGAGAGCTGCAACTACATCTGCCATCTCGCGGTGTTCCAAAAGCAGCTGTTCGAGGCCGTCGGCGGCGAGCGCTCCGCCTGCGACGGCGCGCAGGATCACGACCTGTTCCTGCGCATGATCGACACGATGCAGCGGGCCGACCCCGCCGCCGCGCCGTACCACGTCTGCCAGGTGCTCTACTACTGGCGCGTGCACGCGGGCTCGACCAGCGGCGGCACCGGGGCCAAGCCCTATGTCGTCACGGCGATGCTCAAGGCCGTCGACGACCATCTCGCGGCCACCGGCAAAAACGCCCACGCCGAGCAGGGCCTTTTTCCCGGCACCTGCCACGTCGTGGCGGAGTTCGTGCCCGAGCGCGTGAGCGTGCTCATCCCCAACAAGGATCACATCGACGACCTCGAAAAATGCCTGCACAGCCTCTACGCCAAAACGCAGTACGATGACCTGGAGGTCATCGTGATCGAGAACAACTCCACCGACCCCGCCACCCTTGCCTACTATAAAACGCTGCCCCGCCGGTACGAGAACTGCCGCGTCGTGACGTACAGGGGCGCGTTCAACTTCAGCCGCATCAACAACTTTGGCCGCAGATACGCCACCGGCAAATACCTGCTGCTGCTCAACAACGACATCGAGGTGCAAAACGGGGATTGGCTGCGGCAGATGCTCTCGACGATGGCGGCCAGCGGCGCCGGCGTCTGCGGGGCGATGCTCCGCTACCCGGACGGCAGCGTCCAGCACGCCGGCGTCATCACCGGCCTTGGCGGCTACGCCGGCCACAGCCACAAATACCACAAGGGCGGCGGCAGCGGGTATATGTTCCGCCTGGCCACCGTACAGGATTTTTCCGCCGTGACCGCCGCCTGCCTGCTCGTGCGCGCGTCGGTGTACGATGCCGTCGGCGGCATGGACGAGGCGTTCACCGTCGCCTACAACGACGTCGATTTCTGCCTGCGCGTGCGGGCCGCCGGCTGGAAGGTGGTGTGGACGCCCTACGCCGAGCTCATCCACTGGGAGAGCCGTTCCCGCGGCGACGACGAGACCGACCCCGCCAAAAAGGCCCGCGCCGACGCCGAGCGCGCCCGCCTGTACGAAAAGCACGGCAGAACCGCCATCCTGCGCGACCCCTGCTACAACCCCTGCCTGAGCATTGACTATGAGGATTTCCGCGAGAGCGGCGATTTGCGCCGCCTCAAGACCGTCAGCGACTGAACGCCCCGCGCCGCCCGACCCTGCCGGGCGGCGCGGGGCGTTTGGTGGTTGCGCATTTTTCGGCAATCGGCTATAATAGACCTGCATGCCGGGCCCGGTGCCCGGCGGGGAGGAGGATCGAACGCCATGCTCACCTGGGCTCCGGCACTTCTGCTTTGGCTGGGCGCGCTGCATCTGCGCAAAAGGACCGGCCTTGGGCCGGCGGCCGCGCATCTGTGCGTGCTTTTGTGCAGCGTGCTGCTTTTGAGCGCCGCGGCCATGCTCAACGTGCTGCCGTACGCGACGGCGGCGCTGCTGCTCGGCTTTGCCGTGCTGAGCGTCCTGGATGCCAAACGCGAGGGCCCGGCGGCGTGGTGCGGCGGTGTGCGCGCGTTCCTCACAAGGCCGGTGCAGCTGTGGCTGGGCGCCGCCGCCCTGCTGACCGTGGTGTTCGCCGTGCAGCAGCCCGTCCTGAGCTACTGGGACGAATATATGATCACCGGCGTCAACGCCCGCGTCATGTGCGTGAGCGGGCTGATGTACCGGGTGGCGCAGTCGCCCGGCATCGCGCTGGACGACCCCTGCGGCACCGCGGTGCTCGCGTACCTGTACCAGTTCTTCCGCCCCGATTTTTCCGACAGTGACTTTTATCTCAGCTACGCGTACCTGTATCTGGCGGTCTTTGCCGCCGCCGCCGAGGCGGTGCAGTGCCGCGGCGCGGGCCGGCGGGCCGGCACGCTGTTTTTTATCGCGCTGGCGCTCACCCCGTTTTTTCAGGGGTATCACACCTGGACGCCGGATTTTTCCTCCATCACCTATGGCTATGTGAACTGCCAGGCCGATTTCATGCTGGGCGTGGGCATGCTCGCCTGCGCGGTGCTGTACCTGGCGGCGCCGCAAAAGCGCTGGTACTGGGCGGCGCTGGCCTTTACCTGCCTGCTCAAGGAGGCCGGCGTGCTGCTGGGCGCCGTCTTCTGTGCGGTGCTGGCCGTGTGGCGGCTGCCGCGGCGGGGCGCGGGGGCGAGAGCGTGGTGGCAGTGGGGCGGTGACATCGTGCTCGACCTGTTTGCCGCCATGGCCGCCTACCTCGTCTGGATGGTGTACCAGAACCTCAGCGGCTCGCAGAGCCCCGCGGCGGGCTTTGCGCTGGCCGGTGTGCTGGCGGCGCTGTGGCTGGGCTGGCGGGCGATGGGCGGCCCCCGGCGGGAAAGGGCGCGCGCGGCGCTGCGGCGCGCGGGGATCCTGCTGACGCGCCTGCGCGTCTGGGTGCTGCCGGCAGCCGCGGCAGCCATTGCGGGGGCGCTCATATGGCTGCGCTTCGGCATGCGCGGCAGCCTGATCTCCGGGCGCGTGGACGATGCGCTGGCCGTTCTCCGGGGCATCCTTTTTGCCGCCGGGCGCTCGCCGCTCTGGCAGAGCACGCTGCAGATGGAGGTGGAGAGCTTTTTCACCGAGCACCTGTTCGCCCCGTTGCCGGACTGCTTCATGGTGCTCGTGCTGGTGGCGCTCGTGCTGGCGGCCTGCCTGCTCGTGCGCGGCGCGGGGCTCCGCCTGCGGCTGCTGCTCGGCCAGGCGGTGCTGTGCCTTGGCGCCTGGGCCTATCTGGTCACGATGGCGTACTACATCGGCGTCTACGTCGAGACCCTTGGCATGATGGAATACCCCCGCTATTTTACCCCCTACCTGTTCGGCTGGGTGTACATCACGCTGCTGCAGCTGCTGACCCTGCCGGTGCAGACCGCCGCGGTGCCGCAGCGGGCGCTGGCCGCGGCGTGCGCGGCGGCGTGTGTGTGGCAGATGGCCTTGATCGGGCCGGAGCACACCGTGCTGGCGGCGCCGCAGAACTACATGCACCCGGCGCTTACCGTGCGCGCGTATGCGGACGGTGCCGCCGCCGTTTTGCAGCCGGGGGATCACGTCTACCTGGCCGCGCCCATCGCGGACACCTTTGACCATCTGGTGGCGGACTACGTCCTCTATCCGCTGCGCACCGGCGTTGCCCGGCAAACGCCCGCCGATGTCGACTACAGCGTCGCTTTCCGCGCCGGCGCCTGCGACGACCCGCACAACGCCGCTTCGCCCGCGGAGTTCGCCGCCCGCATGCAGGCGGATTTTGACTACATCCTCATCGTCGGGGACGATGGCGGCTTTGCAGACGACTACGGCGCCCTGTTCACCGACGGCGCGCAGATCGGCGGGCTCTACCGCGTGACCCAAAACGCCGTCCCGTTCGAGCGGGTGCCGCTGTGAGCGGGCCGGCCCGCGCCGCCGTGGTGGGCGGCGCCAACCTGGATATCGGCGGCGTGGCCGCGGCGCCGCTGACGGCGGGCGATTCCAACCCCGGCACCGTGCGCATGGGCTTCGGCGGGGTGGGGCGCAACGTGGCGCACGATCTGGC
>CANRBN010000074.1 GCA_947628865.1 uncultured Gemmiger sp. | reverse complement strand
CTGGCTGACGGTCATCTGCGGGGAGAGCTCCATCAGCTCGGTGGTCATCACGCCGCCGACGGAATCCTCGGGGTATTGGAGCAGCTCGTTGATCATCTTGCGCAGCTCGGGGTCGGCCTGGCCGAGGATGCGCTTGACGACGCTCGCCGGCATCTCCTCGACAAGGTCGGTGGCGTCGTCGGCGAACAGCTCGTCCAGCACGAGCTTGAGCTCGCGGTCGGTGAGCCCCTCGATGAGGGATTGCTGCGTCTCGGGGCTAAGCTCGGCGAAGACCTCGGCGGCCAGATCCTTGGGGCACAGCCGGAAGATGACGGGCATCTTCTCGGTGGGCAACTCCTCGAACACGGCGGCCAGGTCGGGGGCCTGCAGCGTCGCGATGACATCGCGCAGGCTCTGGTACTTTTTGGCGTCGTCAAGGTTGGCGAGCATCGTGCGCAGCGTGGTGACAGCGGTATCGGGCATAAAAAAACTGCCTCCTCTCCGTACTCGTTACGAAAGGTGGCAGCCGAGAAAACAGCGTTCCATAGTATTTTATGCGCGCCAAGCCAACGGCAGGGCGCCCGGGGCCTTACCCCCGCTTGCTTGCCGGTGCCGCGCGCAGAAAACAGCTGCCACACACAAAAACACTTCGATACGCAGGACTACCGGGTATCTCCATGTGTGACCACCTGCCTTTGTGCTGCGGCCCGCGGGCCTTGTTGTGAGGACCATTTACAGCGTACCATTGAAAGGGGTGCCAAGTCAACCCCGCGGCGGGCAAAATTTTGCCGCCGCGGCTCTACAGCACGAGCTCGCGGTACACATGCGTGTTGACGCTTTCGTCGCTTTGCGCGATGGCGCAGAGCGCGGCGTCGAGCGTTTTGGCGATGTCATCGAGGCTTTTCCAGCCCTCGGCCGCCGGGCGCACATGGCGGCTGAGCACCGGCGCGACGGGCGTGTGCGCGCAGGCGCCCTCGATGAGGTAGGCGCCGGGGCGCGCGGGCTGCGTGTCGGGCTGCCAGCCGTCCTCGCTGCCCATGGACACAAGGCAGAACGTCCCCTTGCGCCCGCGCCCGCCGACGAGCACCCGCACGCCGACCGGCTGGCAGCGCACCGAAAGCGCCTTTTCCCGCAGCACCTTGATGGTCTTTTCGAGCGTCAGATACCGCAGGTCGTACTCGTCCGCCGCGTTCACGATCTGCACGGCGGCGAGCGTGTCGCCCGCAAAGCCGACGAGCACGTTCCGGTTGAGCCTGCGCACCTGCGGCACGTCCTCGCTGACGATGCGCGGGCGCTCGCCCGTTACCGGCTCCTCGATCATGCGCCCGTCGCTGACCATGGCGCAAAAGCTCTCGCCGCAGACGGCCAAAACAGCACCCATCCCGACATGCCCCCTTTTCTTTCAGTATAGCATACCCCCGCCCAAAAGGCCAGCGCCAAGCTGTTTTTCTTGACATTGGCGCGGCGCCGGCGTACAATAGCAACGCATGTTTGGAACATTGTTTTGCAAGGCAGTAAGGAGAGAGAAATTCCCCATATGGTACAGGAAAATTTGCGCAACATCGCTATAATTGCTCACGTTGACCACGGCAAGACGACGCTGGTCGACCAGATGCTCAGGCAGTCGGGCGCGTTTCGGGCCAACCAGCAGGTGGCCGAGCGCGTGATGGATTCCGGCGATATCGAGCGCGAGCGCGGCATCACCATTTTGGCCAAGAACTGCTCGTGCGTGTACAAGGGCGTCAAGATCAACATCGTCGACACGCCCGGCCACGCCGATTTCGGCGGCGAGGTGGAGCGCGTGCTCAAGATGGTCAACGGCGTTTTGCTGCTCGTCGACGCGGCCGAGGGCTGCCTGCCGCAGACCCGCTTTGTGCTGCAAAAGGCGTTGCAGCAAAACCTTTCGCTGGTCATCGCCGTCAACAAGGTGGATCGCCCCGACGCGCGCGTGACCGAGGTCATCGACGAGATCCTGGAGCTGCTGATGGATCTGGGCGCCACCGACGAGCAGCTCGACAGCCCGATGGTGTTCTGCTCCGGGCGCGCCGGCACCGCCAGCTATGACTGGACGGGCGCCCAGTCCGGCACCGACCTCGTGCCGCTGTTCGAGACCATCCTGAAATACGTCGACCCGCCCGAGGGCGAGCCGGACGAGCCGCTGCAGATGCTCGTCTCCAGCGTCGATTACAACGACTACGTTGGCCGCATGGGCGTGGGGCGCATCCAGAACGGCGTGCTGAGAGTGGGCCAGCAGGTGCAGGTGTGCGACTGGCATGACCCCGCGCTGCACTGGACGGGGCGCATCACCAAGCTGTTCGATTTCAAGGCCAACGGGCGCGAGGCGGTGGACGAGGCCGCCGCCGGCGACATCGTGGCGTTCGCGGGGCTCACCGACATCAACATCGGCAACACGCTGTGTGACCCCGCCGAAAAGGCCGAGCCGCTGCCGTTCCTGAAGATCAACGACCCGACGGTGGAGATGACGTTCTCGGTCAATGACAGCCCGTTCGCCGGCAGGGAGGGCAAGTATGTGACCTCCCGCCAGATCCGCGACCGGCTCTACCGCGAGCTGCTCAAGGATGTGGCGCTCAAGGTCGAGGACAGCGAGACGACCGAGAGCTTCCGCGTGATGGGCCGCGGCGAGATGCACCTTTCCATCCTCATCGAGACGATGCGCCGCGAGGGGTACGAGCTGCAGGTCAGCCCGCCGCACGTTTTGACCCGCACCGAGAACGGGCGCACGCAGGAGCCGATGGAGCGCGTGGTCATCGACGTGCCGGAGACCTACCAGGGCGCCGTGATGACGGCGCTGGGCGCGCGCAAGGCCATTTTGCAGAACATGCAGCTCATCGGCAGCCGCACGCGGCTGGAGTTCCGCATGCCGAGCCGCGGGCTGTTCGGCTACCGCAGCCAGTTTTTGACCGATACCCACGGCGAGGGCGTGATGAACACCATCTTTGACGGCTATGACGACTGGCAGGGCGACATCGCGACCCGCAGCTCGGGCTCGCTGATCAGCTTTGACACCGGCGAGGCCGTGACCTACGGCCTGTTCAACGCCCAGCAGCGCGGCACGCTGCTGATCGAGCCCGGCGAGAAGGTCTACGCCGGGCAGGTCGTGGGCTACACCCCGACCGGCGAGGACATCACCGTCAACGTCTGCAAGACAAAGCACCTGACCAACACCCGCGCCTCCGGCAGCGACGACGCGCTGCGCCTGGTGCCGGTGAGCAAAATGAGCATGGAGGCGTGCCTGGAATTTCTGGCCGCCGACGAGCTGTTGGAGGTCACGCCCGAGAGCCTGCGCATGCGCAAGCGCATTTTGGATCACGACCTGCGCATGAAGGCGCTGAGCAGGAAAAACAAGGGCTGACACCGCCCGTACCATTCGCATGGCAAAGCTTTTCAACAACTGCAAGGCGGCGCTGCGGCGCCCCAAAACGGCCATCACCGTCAGCGTGGTGGCCGGCTTTGTGCTGCCGTATCTCTACGGCTGCCTGTGTGAGTATGTGCGCGACGGGCGCGTGCCGCAGACGCTTGCCTACATCGGGCGCTACGCCGTGCCCATCGCGTTCGGCGCGGTGGTCACGGCGCTTGTCTACTGGTTTTTCGCGCTGCTCACGGCGCGGCCCTGGGTGGGCAATGCCGTGGCGGGCGGGCTGCTGTGCCTGGCCAGCTGGGTGAGCCGCCAAAAGCTGACCTACCGCGGCGACCCGCTGCTGCCCAAGGATCTGCTTGCCGCGGGCGCGGCGGCGAACATCGCGCGGCACATGCGCCTGAGCGTGCCGCGCGGGACGTGGGTGTTTTTGGCCGCCGTTCTCCTCTCGACGCTGCTGCTGTTGCCGGTGCGCCTGCCGCTGGCGGCCTTTGCGCAGCGGCGGCGGCACCCGCGCGCGGCGCGCGCTTCGCTGGCATTGGCCCCGCTGGCGGCGCTGGGGCTCTACTTTGGCGCCGTGCTCTACAACGAGCCGCTGATGCTGCGCTTTGGCATCTATCTTTCGCGCGTGTCCTACGCCGACACCTACTACCGCGGCAGCTTTGTGACGAGCTTTTGCACCCAGACGGCCAGCCTGTTCCCGCCGCGTGCGCCGGACGGCTACGGCGCCGACGCCGTGGCCGGGGCGGTGGCCCTGGCCGGGGCGGACGGCAGCGTCCGGGAGCAGCGCGCGTGCGATGTGTTCGTGGTGCTGCTGGAGAGCTATTTCTTTTTGGACAACTACGACACGGCCACCCTCTCCGAGCCGCTGACCGAAAACTTTGCCCGCCTCAAGGCCGAGGGCATCACGGGGCAGATGCTCTCGGAGGGGTACGGCGGCGGCACCGCCAACATCGAGTTCAGCGTGCTGAGCGGCTACCTCAACCGCCTGCTGCCGGCGGGCTCTTTCCCCTATATGGAATACATCACCGACGGGTTTTTGTGCTACCCGCAGTTCTTAAAGGCGCAGGGCTACCGCACGCTGGCCGTGCACCCCTACACCCGCACCTACTATGACCGCAACGCCGCCTACCCGCGCATGGGCTTTGACACCTTTGTGAGCGAGGAGGGCTTTGCCCGCACCGACATCGTGGGCGAATATGTGGGCGAGCAGGCCACGCTGGACAAGGCGCTCGCGCTGTACCGCGAGGCCGCCGCGGACGGGCCGGTGTTCGTGCATGTGGTGACGATGCAGAACCACGGCCCCAACCTGCCCGGCAAGTACCCCGCCGCCCGCACGGTGCGGGCCGAGACGCCGGAGGCCGACGCCGCGCACAACGCGAGCCTTTCGAGCATCGCCACCGGCCTGCGCGACATCGACGCCGCCATCGGCGCGTTCTGCGACGCCCTGCGCGGGCAGGAGCGCGACGCGGTCGTGCTGTTCTTCGGCGACCACCAGGCCAGCGTGAACGGCAGCGGCGGCTACGGCGGCCACGACCTTTTGGGCGATATGGCCGCCTACAGCGCCCTGCCCGCGCGCGAGCAGACGCTGCGCAGCCATGTGACGCCCTACCTGATGTGGGCGAACTTCGCCACCGGCCACGAGGGCGAGGACGCCGGCCTGCTGCCGAGCCATATGCTGCTGCCGGTGATGCTTTCCGCGTACGGCGTCGTTCGCCCCGCCTGGTTCGATTGGCTGTATGAGGCCGACGCGCAGCTGGGCGGCCTGGACTATGAGCTCTACTTCTCGCCGGAGGCGGAGCTGCAGGCCGCGATGACGCCGGAGCAGCGGCAGTGGTATGCGGCGCAGGAGCTCTTGCAATATGACCTGATGTTCGGCGGGCGGTACGCCGCCGCCGCGCTGTACGGCACCGCGCCGTGACACAAAACACCCCGGCCCGCGGGCCGGGGCGTTTTGCGCAGTTTGCACAAGAATTCGCGGCTGTTTTTACAAAAAGGCGACAAAATTTGACTTGCTTTTGCGAGGCCGACGGCGTATACTGGGGCTGATCTGAAAAGGAGAAGTCTGCCATGCGAAACTGGATGCTGCGCCACCCCGTGCGGTTCATGCTGTATTATGCCTGGTTTTATCTGTGCTTCTTTTTCCTGTTGGAGCGCGCGGTGCCCACCCCGCGGCTGATCCTGCACTGCGCGCTGGACGATGTGATCCCGTTCTGCAAATATGCCATCGTGCCGTATTGCCTGTGGTTTGTGTGGATCGGCGCGACGCTCGTGTACTTTCTGCTGCGCGCCCCGCGCGAGGAGTTCTGGCGTTTGTGCCTGCCGCTGTTCGCCGGCATGACGCTCTCGCTTTTGTTCTGCGCCGTGGTGCCCAACGGGGTCTATCTGCGCCCGCGCGCCGTGCCGGGCGACGACGTCTTCGCGTGGGCGGTGCGGCTGCTCTACCGCAGCGATACCGCCACCAACGTCTTCCCCAGCATCCATGTGTTCAACGCCGTGACGCTGGACATGGCCTTTCAGCGAAGCAGCCTCTTCGCCGACCGTCGCGGGGGCCGGGTGCGCGCCGCCGCGCGCGTGCTGGATGTCTCCATCATCCTCTCGACGCTGCTGCTCAAGCAGCACAGCGTGCTGGACGCCACCGCCGGGCTGGTGCTGGCGCTCGTCCTCGACTGGCTGGCCGCCCGCTGGTGGCCCCTGTTCACCCAGCCGACCCGCCGCCCGCTGCCGGAGCGGCTGTGAATCTTCTTTTGCAGCGTGTCGAGAAACTCGACACGCTGCAAAAGAGGGGCTCGGCTAAGCTGGCTGCGCCAGTCCGCCTGCGCCCCTCTCTTGGACACACCCCGTCGCAAAAAATGCCGTTCTCATGCCTAAAGGCGACTCGAACGGCATTTTTTGCTCTAGAGGTATCGTCCTCGTCTGCACATGTCAGCCGAGGCCGATGGATTCAGAAAACACCTTTTTCGACAGTCTGGCGCGCCCGCCCCTAAATAAAGGGGTGGGCGCGCTTGCTTTATACTTTCACAGCTCGAGATGCGGGGCCCTGGGCGCCGCCGGCGAATCGCCCCCGGTCGCCAGACCGTCGGCGCGCAGCATGTTCTCCATGACCTCGATGTCCGCCGAGACATCCAGCGCGTCGGCGCTGAACAGCTGGTCGAGCTGGTTCTCAAACGCCACGACGAGGGTGTCCATGGTCTTTTCGATGCGCTGCTTGGACAGGCGGATGTTCTCGCCCTCGACGCCCTGTGCGTCCAGCTCGGCGTAGGTGCGCAGCAGCTTGAGCGAGGTGGGCAGGTAATAATCCATGAACTTGCGCATCTGGGGCAGCTTGTCGGGGTTGTGCTCGGCCTGCTCAAAGATGCGGGCGCTGACGGCCTCGAGGCGGGAGATCTTGTCGCTCATCTCGTCGCCGGGGATGGCATCGTTGAGGCGGCGCAGCTCCTGCAGGATGTCGGTATAGCGGCGGTCGGCGGCGGGCTTTTGCGGCGCCGCGGCGGGCGCCTTTTCCGGCGCCGTCCTCTGGGGGGTCGGCGCCGGCCCGCGCACAACAAGGCAGTCCGTGCGCATATCGAGGTAGGCATCGGGGCCGAAAACGCCCTTGTCGATGCAGTTTTCGAGATGGCGGATGCAGCGCTTTTCGTTGCAGGGGATGGCGGCTGCGATATCGGCGATGTACATGTGGTCGGCCTTGCCGACGACCTTGGCGATCTTTTTGCGCATGCGGGCGTTGGTGCGCTTGGTCAGCCCGGCGAGCAGGCTGCACAGGCCCCCGCCCAGCATGACGAGCCCGGCCATGAGATCCTCGAGCACCCGGCCAAGGCTCGCGCCCGTGAGCAGACCGCCGACCGGCCCCGCCGCGGCGATGAGCCCGACCGCCGCCACCGCCGCGCCGGCGATGATGAGGATGCGGGCGAGCTTATCGTCCCGCGGCTCATCGACCGGCTTTGGCGCGGCCTTTTTGGCGGGCGCGGGCCGCTCGTAGACGGCGGCGCCGGGCTGCGAAGCCGTGCGCGTGCGCTTGGCGGGCTGGGTGCGCAGCACGCTGTTGACGATGAGCATGATGATGGCAAGCGGCATGAACCCGCCGCTGAAAAAGGCGAGCAGGATGGCCCACCACGGGAACTGGAAGGGCGCGTCCCCGGGGTGGTATTCATCGTTGTTCCAGTAGGGGTCGTAGCGGTTGGGCATCGGCATCTCCTCACTCTCGCGGTTGTCCCGCCCCTCACGGGATGTCCGCCAGCAGGGTCTTGAGCGTGTCGCTGAGGTAGTAGGGCGCGCCGGGCTGGTAGGGGTTGCGCTTATCGTAGGGCACATGGGTGCAAAGATAATCGAGCCAGACGCTGTAGGCGGCCTTTTTGATGTGGATGCCGTCGGCCTCGGCATACTCCTCGCGCAAGGCGCCGGTCTCATCGGCGAACGCCTCGCGCAGGTCGATGAACCAGCAGCCCTTTTCCTCGCACAGGGCGAGCAGCGCGCTGTTGACGGCGCCGAGGTTTTCCGCCGAGAGCCCGGGCGAATCGGAGAGCGCCTCGGGGCGCACCGGCAGCACCGGCTGCACATAGATATCGGCCTCGGGCAGGGCGGCGCGCAGGGCGTCCAGCATGGCGCCGTAGTAGTTCAAAAAGCCGTCGATCGCGCCGCCCAGGCGCAGGGCGTTGGTGCCCATGAGCACATAGACCTTGCGCGGCGCGCGCGCGGCGAGCACATCCAGCGCGACCTCCTCGCCGCGCTCGCTGTTGGTGAGCGCGGTGCGGTTGACGATCTGGTTGGGGCTGGCGCCCACATAGCCGCACACCAGCCCGCCGGAGAGGTTGATGTTGTATTCCTGCAGGCCGGCGGTGATGGAATCGCCCAAAAACGCGGCGTCGCTGAACCAGGTGATGTCCACCTTGCCGGACTCCGGCAGGGTGGCGGGCGGCGCGGCGGGCGGCGCGGCGGGCGGCGCGGTATAGGTGTAGGGCTCCTCCTGCCGCGCCGGGCCCACCGTGCCCCAGTCGAGCGTTTGGGCGGCGGCACCGTCGCCGCCGTTGTAGGGCAGCGGCGCCACGAGCTGCGCGCCGCTCGCGGCCGGGGGGGCCGTGGGCTGCGTGTCGGGCGCTGCGACGGGGGGCGCGGGCAGCAGCAGCGTGATGATGCCGGAGACCGCCAGGATGCCCACCACCGTGACGATGGCGGCAAAGCGGCGGCGGTTGCGGCGGATCTGGCGCTGGCGGCGCTCCGCGGCGCGCCGGCGGGCCAGCAGCTCGGGGTCGGGCGGGGGCGGCGGCGCCGTGCGG
>CANRBN010000073.1 GCA_947628865.1 uncultured Gemmiger sp. | reverse complement strand
GCCTGCACGGTGCCGTCGGCGGTCAGATCCGCAAGCGCCCCGTTGACCGCGTCCACCAGCGCGGTGTTGCCCTTGTCAAAGCCGATGGCATAGTGCTCCGGCACGCCGATGGCGTAATTCTTGTTGATGTCGTCCTGGCCGGCGGTGTCCAGCAGCCTGGTGCCGGGGTTGGCCGCCACATAGGCCTGCGCGGGGGCGTTGTCGATGACGACGCAGTCCACCTTGCCGGACAGCATGTTCTGCACGGCGATGGCACCGTTGTCAAAGGAGATGACGTTGTCGGCGCCAAAGTCGTCCTGGCTGAACATCTCGCCGGTGGTGCCGCGCTGTACGCCGATGGTCTTGCCCTGCATATCGTCGAGGGAGGCGATGTCGCTGCCCTCGGGGAGGATGACGGCCTGCACGCCCTCGGCGTAGGAATCCGAGAAATCCATCACGGCCAGGCGCTCCTCGTTGACGGTGATGCCGGCCATGGCGATGTCGCTGCGGCCCTCCTGCACGGCGATGAGCGCGTTGTCAAAATCCATGTTGTCGATCTGGAGCGTGAGGCCCAGATGCTCGGCGATGGCGCCGGCGATCTCGACGTCGATGCCCTCGAACTCGCCCGCGTCGTTGGTCATCTCATAGGGCGGGAACTCGGCGTTGGTGGTCATGATCAGCTTGCCGTCCTCGACGGTGGTGAACGTGCCGGCAGCGCCGGGCCCGTTGGCGGTGGCGCCGCAGGCGGCCAGGCCAAGGCCCAGGGCGAGCGCCAGCACAAGGCTTGTCAGTTTTTTCATGGTTTCTCCCTCGTTTTCCTGTCAAAATCGTTACGGCCCGCTCCCTCTGGCGGGCATGCCAGCAGTATAACTGCATATTTATGCGTTGTCAATGCATAAATTTAAATTTCAGCGTTTTGTGCGGGGTGCATGGCGGCGGGGCGGATATTTTATGCAATTTGCTCCGGAGATCACCGCCGGTTCTTGCAAAATGGCCGCATTTGTGCTACAGTAATGCTGCGGGCCACCGGCCCGAATGTATAGAAAATGTATATAGGCGGTCTTCCGATGCATAACATCCGTCTGCTCGCGCTGGACATGGACGGCACCGTCCTCAATGAAAACAAGGAGATCACCCCGCGCACCCGCGCTTCGCTCGCGGCGGCCGCCGGGCGCGGCGTGGAGCTGGTGCCGGCCACCGGGCGGCTGGCGGGCGGCGTGCCGGCGGCGTTTTTGGCGCTGCCGGGGGTGCGCTACATCATCGCCTCGAACGGCGCCACCGTGGTGGAGCGCGCCACGGGCCGGGTGCTGGCCGAGCTGCCGTTCGACCTTGCGCAGGCGCTGGCGCTGTACGAGCTGCTGCGCGGGTTCGACTGCATGCTGGGCGTCTTTATCGGCGGCAGGGGCTACGCGATGGCGTGCGGCGGCGGCGATGCGGACGAGTACACCCCGCCCAACCTGCGCGCCTACATCCGCGGCTCCCGCACCGTGGTGCCCGACCTGCGCCCGGTGCTGGAAAGCGACCCGGCGCATGTGGAAAAATACACCGTCCTCTACCGCGATACCGCCACGCGGGACGCGGCGCGCACCGCGGTGGCGGCGGCGTTCCCGGATGTGGAGCTCACGATGAGCCTGGGCTGCAACCTGGAGTTCAACGCCCACGGCGTGAACAAGGGGCGCGCGCTGGCCGAGCTGACGCGCCAGCTGGGCCTTGCGCCCGCCGAGGTGATGGCCTGCGGCGACAGCGGCAACGACCTCGCGATGATCCGCTTTGCGGGCGTTGGCGTGGCGATGGGCAACGCCGACGCCGCGGTGAAAGCGGCGGCGCGCTACATCGCGCCGGACAACGAGCACGACGGCGTGGCCGCGGCGGTGGAAAGATTCGTGCTGGGCGCCGCCGGCGCCTCAGCGTGTCGAGAAACTCGACACGCTGCAAAAGAGGGGCTCGGCTAAGCTGGCTGCGCCAGTCCGCCTGCGCCCCTCTCTTGGACACACCCCGTCGCAAAAAATGTCGTTCTCATGCCTAAAGGCGACTCGAACGGCATTTTTGCTCTAGAGGTATCGACCTCGTCTGCGCATGTCAGCCGAGGTCGATGGATTCGGAAAACATCTTTTTCGACAGTCTGGGGCGCCGCCGGCGCCTGAATGTCGTTTTTTACGCAGCACAGCGCGCCGTCCGCCTTGACAGGGGCGCATTCGGATGCTAAACTGACTTTGTATAGCATTTAACGGCAAGGGGGTCCTGGCGGTGACGGTACAGGGGTTCGCGGTGCTGGCCGTGCTGTTTATCGTTCTGGGCGCCGGCGTGGCCGTCATCGCGGCCAACGGCGGCTGGAAAGGCGGCTGCGGCGGCAACTGCGCGCGCTGCCACCAGCCCTGCGCCGACCCCGAGAAGACGCTGGCGGAAAAGAAAAACAACGCCCCCCGGGCGTAAGGCGGAAAGGATGTGCGCGGCGGATGAAGGCGGACAAGTATCTGTTTGACGGTTCCCGGGCCTGCCATCTGCGGGATCTGCCCTGCAACGCCAAAAAAGACGGCGTCGACAAAGAAAAGATCCTGCAGCGGACCGAGAAGAACCTGCTCAGGATGGCCGAGCTGCAAAACGCCTTTTACGCCGACGGGCGGCAGGGGCTCGTGATCGTTTTGCAGGCGCTGGACGCCGCCGGCAAGGACAGCACCGTCCGCCATGTGATGAGCGGCATGAACCCGCAGGGCGTGCAGGTGACGAGCTTCAAGCAGCCCTCGGGCGAGGAGGCGAAGCACGATTACCTGTGGCGCGTGGTCAAGGCGCTGCCGCCGCGCGGCATGATCGGCGTGTTCAACCGCAGCCATTACGAGGACGTCCTCGTCGCGCAGGTGCACGACCTGCAAAAGACCTACGCGATGGCCCCGCGCGTGCTGGAGGACAGCAAAAAGGATTTTTACCAAAAGCGCTACCGCCAGATACGCCATTTTGAGGAATATCTGTACGAGAACAGCTACCGCGTCGTCAAGATCTTTCTGCATGTGAGCAGGGACAAGCAGCGCGAGCGCTTTCTCGAGCGCATCGACGACCCCGCCAAAAACTGGAAATTCTCGGCGAGCGATCTGGCCGAGCGCCAAAAATTTGACGAGTACCTCGATGTATTTGACGAGGTCATCACCGAGACCGCCACCCCGCACAGCCCGTGGTACGCGCTGCCGGCTGACCAGAAATGGTACACGCGGTATCTTGTCAGCGAGATCGTCGTCGACCAGCTCAAGCGCTGCGCGCCGCAGTATCCCAAGCTTTCAAGGGCCGAAAAGGCCAAATTGCAGGACTGCCGCGCCCGGCTGCTGGCCGAGGACGCCAAAGCCTGACCGGTTTTTGACCGCATCAGCGGTCTTTTAAGGGTTTCTTTACAGATCCTGCGCATTTTCGCGCCCCGCACATGCTATCGTGGCCGGTGCGGGCCCGACCGCGCATGAGAGGAGGCTTTCGACATGGAGCATATCGCCGTCAGCGTCATCGTACCCATCCACAACACGCTGCCGTGGCTGGACGTCTGTGTGCAGAGCATCCTCGCGCAGGAATTTGACCGCACGTTCGAGGTGCTCCTTGTGGACGACGGCTCCACCGACGGCTGCGCGGCCGCCTGCGACGCCTACGCGGCCTCGGACGCGCGCGTGCGGGTGTTCCATCAGGAGAACCAGGGGCTTTCGGCCACGCGCAACACCGGCATCGACGCCGCGCGCGGGCGGTATTTCGCCTTTGTCGATTCCGACGATATCATCCGCCCCGGCTACCTCCAGATGCTCTACGACGCCTGCGAGGACAACGACGCCTACATGGCCATCTGCGGCGTGGAGGACATCGCCGAGGACGGCGCCAGCTATGACCCGCCACGCTACGCCAAGCCGCAGGAGCCGGGCGTGCATTACGGCAAGGATCTTTTGCTGCGGTTCTCGGCCCCCAAGGGCAAGTACTACACGGCTGCGTGGAACAAGCTGTACCGCGCCGATCTGTGGAACCTGCTGCACTACCCCGAGGGCCGCATCCATGAGGACGATTTTGTCGCGCACCGGCTGTTCTGGCGCTGCAACACCGTGGTGTGCCTGGCGCAGCCGCTGTACTGCTACCGCGTGCGGCGGGGCAACCTGTCCCACGGCGCGCTGCACCCCGACGCCTTTGACAGCGTCGACGGTCTGGCCGACCGCTACCGCTTTTACGTCGAGAACGGCGCCGGGCGCGAGGTCATCGACGACGCCTACGCGGCCTGCTGGCGGCGGTTTTTGTTCCTGTGCGGGCGCGTCCGCCAGAAGCCCGAGCCGGCGCTCATCAAGGCCATCAGCAGGGAGCAGTTCGTCATGCAGGGGCTGCTGGGCTATCTGCCCAACTGCAAGCAGCTGAAGATGGCGCAGAAGCTCTCCTGCGCGCGGTGGGCGATGATGCCCGCCGAGAGCCTGGCCAGGCCGGAAAAGCCCGCCGAAGGCGCCGAGGCCCCCGACGAGGCCGCGCTCGTATAACGATTTGCAATCCCGCCCAAGGCGTGCTATACTGGACGCCGCGGCGCTTTTGCCCCAAATCACGGAAAGAAGGTACCCACATGCCCTACACCCCCAAGCTGACCTACAAGGGCCGCCCGCTGGTGCGCTGCGGCGATGAGATCTATTACGGCTCGATGGAAGAGCCCTACGCCATCTACCTGCAGGTGCTCTCGAAAAAGACCGAGAACGGCGCCGAGATCGCCGACCGCGTGCACATCGTGCTGATGAGCACCGATGAGAGCAAGCCCCTGCCCGAGCGCATCATCCGCCAGGCCAACAAGGTGGGGCTGTTCAACGCCCTGACCTTTGGCGACATCATGCTGCAGGGCGCGCTCAAGCAGGGCAAATAAGCTTTCCGCCCACAAGCGGCGGCGTCCTCCCGCACAGGAGAGGGCGCCGCTCTTTTGCTTTTTTCCGCCGGAGCGGCCCGCCGGCAAGGGCCTGTGCCGGCCCCCGCCGTTGTGCGGGCGCCCTGTGCCCCCTTTTGTCCGGTTTTTTGCGCGGGGCCCTGCCCCGCCCTGTATACAGGCCTCGGCGCGGCTATTCCTCGGCGGCGGGGTCGTAGCCGCCGGCGGTATCGAGGATGACGGTGCTGCCCCGGCGCGCGGTCACGCCCGCCTGCGGGTACTGGCCCTGCACGCGCTCGCCGTCGCCGTGCACCTGCACCCCGAAGCCGAGCTCCTGCAGCTCCAGCCTGACCGCCTCGACCCGCCTGCCGGCGGCATCCGGCACGGCGGCGAAATCCGTTTCCAGTTCCCCGGCGGTGTACTGCGGCGCGATGCCGAGGTAGGGCAGCGCCTCGGCGAGCACCGCGGCGCAGACGGGGCCGGACAGCGAGCCGCCGCTGGTCGTCCAGCTGTGGGGCTCGTCGAGGCAGACGAGCACCGCCAGCCGCGGGTCGTCGATGGGCGCCACGGCCACAAAGCTCGCGATGCGGGCATGCTCGTCCTCGCTGTCGAGCTTTTGGCTGGTGCCACTCTTGCCGCCGACGCGATACCCCGCCACGGCGGCGTTTTTGCCGGTGCCCTCGGTGACGACGCCCTCCATCATCCCGCGCATGAGGCGCGAGGTCTCCTCGCTGATGACGCGGCGGCGCACGGTGGGCTGTGTCTCGCGCAGGACCGTGCCGTCCGGCGCGGTGACGCGCTGCACAAGGTAGGGCTGCATGAGCTGCCCGCCGTTGACGACCGCCGCCACGGCGGTGAGCATTTGCAGATAGCTGACCTTGCTGCTCTGCCCGAACGAGCAGCTGGCCAGCTCGACCGGGCCCATGCGGTCGGCGGTGTAGTATTCACTGCGCTTTGCCTCGCCCGGGAGGTCGATGCCGGTGGCCTCGCGCAGGCCGAACGCGGCGAAATAATCGCAGAATCTCTCCTTGCCGAGGCGCGCGCCGATCTGGATGAAGCTGGGGTTGCAGCTCACGGCCAGCGCCCTGGCGAAGGTCTGGGTGCCGTGGACGTGGCCGTTGGCGCAGCGGAAGGTCGTGCCGGCGACGCGGATCTTGCCCGCGCAGGTGAAAAGGTCGCCCGGCGCGCAGGCGCCGGTGTCGAGCGCCGCCGAGGCGGTGATGAGCTTGAACACGCTGCCCGGCTCGTACAGATCGCTGATGGCCTTGTTGCGCCACTGCGCCTGCTGCGCGGCCTGCAGGGCGGCGGAGCGCTCCTCGCCCGTGAGGGCGTCGATGGCGGCGCGCGTCGCCTCATCCACGATGGTGCGCGGGGCGTTGGGGTCATAGTCCGGCTTGTTGCTCATGGCCAGAATGGCGCCGGTCTTGACGTCCATCACGATGCCGACGGCCCGGCAGGCGACGTTGTGCTCGGCCACGGCGGCGGCGAGCGCGCTCTCGAGATAGTGCTGGATGTTGGCGTCGACGGTGAGGGTGAGGGTGTTGCCGGGCACGGCCTCGACGAGGGTGCTGTAGTGCGTGGGCATATCGTAGCCCCAGGCGTTCTTGGCCGTCAGCACACGACCGTTCTGGCCGGTGAGCTCGGTGTTATAGCGCAGCTCAAGGCCCCAGAGGCCGTTGTTGTCGACATCGGTAAAGCCGAGCAGCACGCCCATGAAATCCCCCTGCGGGTAGACGCGCTTTGTGTCCTGCCGGATCTGGATGCCCTGGGCGCCGTTGGCCGCGCACCACTGGCGCACGGCGTCGGCCATCGGCTGGTCGACGCGGCGGCGGAGCAGACAGTCGTTGGAGGCGCGCTGGCTGAGCTTTTCCAGCGTCGCGGCATAGTCGATCTCCAGGATGTCCGAGAGCGCGCGGGCCGCCGGCTCGACGAGGGCATCGTCCAGCTCGCGCGGGGCGGCGCGGATGGTCCATGTGGTGACGCTGGCGGCCAGGAGCGTGCCGTCGGAGGCGTAGATCTCGCCGCGCGCAGCGGGCAGCACGGTATCGCGCAGCTGCTGGTCGGCCGCGCGGGCGGCGTAGCCGTCGGGGTCAAGGATCTGCAAATACCACAGCCGCGCCAGCAGCCCGCCGAAGCACAAGACGGCCAGCGCGGCGCCCAGCACCCGCGTGCGGCGGCGCATATGGCGATCCTGTTCGGGGGTGATGTGGCGCTGCGGCATGGGCGTGGCCTCCCTGCATGGTCTCACGCCAAGGATATGCGGGGGCCTGCCCTTGGCAGTACCGTGTTACAGTGGAACACCGGGAGGTGCTTTTGGGATGGAAATGCTCTATTACCGCTCCCCCGTGGGGTGCATCCGCCTGTGTGCGGACGGCGGGGGCCTGTATGAGGCCGCGCTGACCGCCGCCGCCGGCGCGGACGCGCCCGGCCCCACCGTGCGGCAGGCCGCGCGGGAGCTGGAGGAATACTTTGCCGGGCGGCGCAGGCGCTTCACCGTGCCGCTCGCCTTGCGCGGCACGGCGTTCCAGCTCAGGGCCTGGGCGGCGCTGTGCGCCATCCCCTACGGCGAGACGCGCAGCTATGCGCAGCAGGCGGCGGCCATCGGGAGCCCCAGGGCCTGCCGCGCCGTGGGCATGGCCAACCACCGCAACCCGGTGATCATCCTTGTGCCCTGCCACCGCGTGATCGGCGCCGACGGGAGCCTTGTGGGCTACGGCGGCGGGCTGGAGGTCAAGCGCGCGCTGCTCGCGCTGGAGGCAGCGTATCGGTAAAGCGCCGCCCTTGCCGGAACTTTTTTAAGTTTTGTTTGCTTTTGGCGGGCCGCTGTGGTACAATGCGCTTTGGAAACGAAAGTTTTGGGGGTGCCGTATGGATCGCATCGACCGCAGGATCATCGACATTTTGCAGGACGCGGCGCGCACGCCGCTCAAGGACATCGCCGACAAGGTGTTTTTGTCCTCGCCGGCGGTGTCGGCGCGCATCGCCCGGCTGGAGAGCGCCGGCCTGCTGCGCGGCTATCAGGCGCAGGTGGACGCCCAGCGGCTGGGGTACGGCGTGAAGGCGTTCATCGACCTCGAGCTGGATCCCCAGCGCAAGCCGGAGTTTTACCCCTACATCGAGAGCTGCCCCAACGTGGCCGAGTGCAACTGCGTGACCGGCGAGTACAGCATGCTCATCGAGGTGCTGTTCGCCACCACGCAGGAGCTTGACCAGTTCATCAACCGTCTGCAGCAGTTTGGCCGCACGCGCACGCAGATCGTGTTCTCGACGCCGGTCGAGCACCGCGGCGTGCCGGTCAGCGCGCCGGAATAACGGCACCGTTCCGCGCGGGATCTCCCGGCCCCAAAACGTCTGCGGGCGGAGGGATGGCTTTAAACTTGACGAAAGACAGTTGTATCGTCTCTTCGTACACCTCACGGTGTGCGCCGAAGCCGATACAACTGTCTTTCTGTGATAAAGTTCCTGCGCCACGCCCCCGCCGGCGAGCCGAAAGGGGCGGCTCGTTCCGGCCCGTGGAGCCCGCATCGCGTTGCAAGGATCCGGGCCTGTTATCGGGGGCGATCGTTCAAAATTCCTTGCGCCTGTAGATGGCGGTGCTGGCGGCCCAGCTCACGGCGAGCATCGCCAGCCCAAACGCCAGCAGGATCACCGCGCCGATGGGGCCGAACATGATCTCGGTAAAAAAGGGCGTCTCCAAAACGTCGAGCGGGACGCCGAAGACGCGCAGGAGCGCGAACCCGGCCACAAACAGCGCGATGTAGGCAAGGATCACCCAGCTTTGGGCCTTGGACGCGCCGAACTTGTACGCCAGCGGCAGGGCCAGCGCCTCATACAGCAGGACGATGAGGGTCACCAGCACCACGGTGGCCAGGTCGATGCGCAG
>CANRBN010000072.1 GCA_947628865.1 uncultured Gemmiger sp. | reverse complement strand
CACGATGCGGGCGCGCAGCCGCTGGTATGGCTTGTTGCGCACGATGTACACGATTTTTTCCATAGGGTTCGCCTTTCCGTTGTCAGTCCACTTTATCGGGCCGAGACTGGGGTATGCCGTTGTCAGTATCGGAAATCTCCAAAATTTCCCGGATGGCCTGCACGATTTTCGGTGCGCTGCGCTGCCCGGTGAGAATTTTGTAGATGTAGCCGCTGTCGACGTACATCCCCGTCTTGGCCGTGATTTCCTCTTGCAGCCACTTCTGCTCCTTGCCGCGACGCAGCAGTTCCGTCTTTACGCACAAGCCGAAGGGCGTAAATTTGCAGGAATCCACAAAAACGTACCTCCTTCTTAGAAAAGTCTTGACAAGTACGCGCAGAAGTACTAATATGGGAGTACCACCAACCAAACCGGTACTTCTTCGCGTCCTTGCACTTGTATTATAGTCCGCTTTCGCGTACTTTGCAAGTACTTTGGGACGCAAAAAAGTACTTTTGTCGGGTTGCACAAAGACAAGGAGTACTTTTATGTGTACTTTGTATGAAAGCATCAAATCCCTCTGCGAGCAAAAAGGCGTCACAGGCGGCAAGATGTGTGTCGACCTTGGCTTGAGCAAAAGCCTGATGACAGACCTCAAATCCGGTCGCAAGACTGGAATAAACGTCGCCACGGCGCAGAAAATCGCGGATTATTTCTCCGTCTCCGTCGACCGTGTTCTGGGCAAAGAAAAAGCGCCCACCCAAACGGGTGAGCGCCAAGTGACTGACGACGATATCAAATTTGCTCTGTTCGGCGGCAAACCTGTGACCGACGATCAGTTTGAGGAGGTCAAGCGCTTTGCAAGATATGTGGCAGACAACGACATCCACAGCACCTGATTTTTTCGAGCTGGCCCGTCAGAACGGCGTGCCGGTGGTCGAGATGCGTCTGCCCAAAAGCAAAAGCCTGTCCGTCCCCAGCGGAGATACCGGCGTCATCGGACTGGATTGCAGCACCCGCGTCCCCATGCGCGAGGCGCAGGCCCGCGTCGGTCACGAGCTCGGCCATTGCCTGTACGGCGGCTTTTATACGCGCAGCACTCCCTACGATGTGGTCGGCCAGCACGAATGGCGCGCCGACAAATGGTACATCCTGCACGCCATCCCCCGCGATACTCTGTTCGTCCTGCTTGATCAAGACCTCCCGCTTTGGGAGATCGCGGAGAAGCTGAACACGACCGAGCAGTACATCCGTAAGGCATACCAGTATTATATTGAGAACCCGTAGATAGAGCCTTTCGGCAAATGGCCGGCAAATAAAAAATTGTCGTCACTGCGTTTTTCGGTGTCCGAACTGCTCCTATCTTGCAAACGACAGGTAAATAAGAAAGCCGCCGGGTGAGGCAACACCCAACGGCTTTTGATAGATAAGTCTACCCCGTAGGATAGTCTCACCCAGCACTTGAGATTATATCACTTCCGGGGCAGGCTTGGCAAGTATACCCCGGAGGTGTTTTTATGGGCAAACGGACGAACAATGCGGTCTGGGATGGTAAGCGCTGGCGTATCGCCGTGCAGAAGGACGGCGTGCGCAAGTACTTCTATTCCAGCAAACCGGGAAAGCGCGGCAAGTGCGAGGCCAACGCCAAGGCCGACCGCTTCCTTGATGAGGGCGTTGCCGACGACACCCGGCGCGTGGACGACCTCTACAAAGAGTTTATCAAGGATAAAGAGCTGTCCACCTGCGCGCGCAACAGTTATAATATCCAGAACCGATACGACAACTACGTCAAGCCCATCGTCGGCGGCCGGCGGCTGTCTACGCTGACCACGGTGGATATCCAGCACGTCATCAACAAGGCGTTCGGCAAGGGTCTGGCCGAGAAAACGCTCAAAAACCTGCGCGGCGACCTCTCGGCGTTTCTCAAATACTGCCGCCTGCAAAGCCTGACCACGCTCACCGCCGAGGGCGTCACCATCCCGGCCAGCGCCAAGCGGTCGCAAAAGACGATCTTGCAGCCGAGCGACCTGCAAATCCTATTCTCCCACGAGAACACGATGTACCGCGGCAAGGTCGTTTATGATTATTGGATTCACCTGTACCGTATAGCGGTTCTGACTGGTATGCGTCCCGGAGAATTGATCGGGCTGCGGTGGTGTGATATACACGACGGCATAATCCACATAACCCGCTCGGTGAATGTAGACCAAGAGGTCACGCAAGGCAAGAATCGCAACGCAATACGGCCCGTTTATATCACACCGCACATCAAGCGGGAGCTCGATCAGCAGTATCTTCTGACCGAAAATTGCCAGACAGTGTTCGAGGTTCCCACGACCGATATGCTGCGCGACCACTGGAAGCGCTACGCTGAATTTAACGGCATCACCAAGACGACACTGTATGAGATGCGGCATACCTTTGTGAGCGTGGCCCAAGCACTACCGGAGGGGCTTGTCAAAAAGATCGTCGGGCACTCGCAGTCCATGGACACTTGGGGTACATACGCCCATCTTTTGGATGGTCAGGGCAGCGATACTGCCGCACGGCTTGAAATTGTTTTCGATTCCATCATAAAATAAGTGTGGTCAAAAGTGTGGTCAGCCCAATAAAAATACACGCCGTATCTTGCGATACAGCGTGTATTTTTATTGGTGCGGCCAACAGGACTTGAACCTGCACGTCATGGACACTGGACCCTAAAACCAGCGCGTCTGCCAATTCCGCCATGGCCGCGTATCGCGTTATTCCCGCCCCTGCGCCGCCAGCCAGGCCGCGGGGCCGCTTTCGTAGAGATCGCCGCCGTGCGCGTCCAAAAGAACGGTCAGCGGCATGTCCTTGACCGTCAGGCGGCGCACGGCCTCACAGCCGAGATCCGGCCAGGCGATGATCTCGCACCGCTCGACGCAGGCGGCCAGCAGCGCCCCCGCCCCGCCGATGGCGCCCAGGTAGACGGCACCGTTTTGAACGACGCTCTCCTTGACGGCGGCGCTGCGCTTGCCCTTGCCGATCATGCAGGCAAGGCCCAGCGCCAGCAGGCGCGGGGTATAGCCGTCCATGCGGCCCGCCGTGGTGGGCCCCGCCGCCCCGATGGGCCGGCCGGGGCGTTCCGGCGTGGGGCCGACATAGTAGAGCGCCGCGCCCCTCAGCGGGAAAGGCAGTTCCCCGCCGGCATCCAGCAGCGCCGCCATGCGGGCGTGGGCGGCGTCCCGCGCGGTGTAGACGGTGCCCGAGAGCAGCACCGTATCGCCGGCGCGCAGGGGGTCGAGCATTTCCCGGGAAAGCGGCGTTTGCAGCGCATATCGCATAAAGGCCCCTCCCTTTTTTTACACGTCCGCCGCGGCGCGGCGGGTGACGTGGCAGCTGACGTTGACGGCGACCGGCAGGCAGGCCACATGCGTGGGCCGCTGCTCGATGGCGACGCCCAGGCAGGTCGTTTTGCCGCCAAACCCCTGCGGGCCGATGCCCAGCGCATTGACGGCCTCCAGCAGCTCGGCCTCGAGCGCCGCGTACCGGGGGTCCTTGTTCGGCACGTCGAGCGGGCGCAGCAGCGCCCGCTTGGCCAGCGCCGCGCACCCGTCGAAGGTGCCGCCGATGCCGATGCCCAGCACGATGGGCGGGCAGGGGTTGGAGCCGGCCAGACGCACCGTCTCGAGCACGAACGCCTTGACGCCCTGCACGCCGTCGGCGGGCTTGAGCATGGCAAGGCGGCTCATGTTCTCGCTGCCGGCGCCCTTGGGCACCACCGTGACCCGGCATCCGCTGCCGGGCACGAGATGCACGGTGAGGAAAGCGGGGGTATTGTCCCCGGTATTGACGCGCCGGAGCGGGTCGGCCGTGACGGATCTGCGCAGATACGCTTTCTCATAGCCGCGGCGCACGCCCTCGTCGACGGCGGCGGCGAGGTCGCCCTCGATGTGCGCGTCCTGCCCCAATTCCAAAAAGACGCAGGCCATGCCGGTGTCCTGGCAGATGGGCAGGTCGTTTTCCCTGGCGGCGCAGAGGTTTTGCTGCAAAAGGCCCAGCGTTTGCCTCGCCAGCGGCCAGGGCTCGGTCGCGGCGGCGTGATCCAGCGCGGCGCGCACATCGGCGGGGAGCTGGGTGTTCGCCTCAATGCACAGCCGCTCGACCGTTTGTGTGATGGCGGCGGCGGGGATGGTGCGCACGCTCACAGCCGGGCCACCCCGCTTTCCCGCGCAGCGGCGGCCACGGCGGCGGCGACGGTATCGGCCACGCGCGGGTCAAAGGCTTTGGGCAGGATGTAGTTTTCGTCGAGCTCGCCGTCGCCGACAAGGCCGGCGATGGCGTGCGCGGCGGCCAGCTTCATGGCCGGGGTGATGTCCCGCGCGCGCACCGACAGCGCCCCCTTGAAGATGCCGGGGAACGCGAGCACGTTGTTGACCTGGTTGGGATAGTCGCTGCGCCCGGTGCCGATGACGCGCACGCCGGCGGCCTTGGCGGCCTGCGGCGTGATCTCCGGGTCGGGGTTGGCCATGGCGAACACGATGGCATCCGGGGCCATCGTCGCGGCCAGCGCCGGCGGGAGTGCCCCCGCCACGCTGGTGCCGATGAACAGGTCGGCGCCGCGGATGGCCTCGGCGAGAGGACCGGTGCGCTTTTCCCCGTTGGTCACGGTCGCCAGCCATGCCTTGTGGCCCTCGAGCCCCGCCGGGCGCCCCGGGTACAGGATGCCGTGCTCATCGACGGCGATGATGTGCCTGGCGCCCGCCGTTTGCAGCATGCGGATGATGGCGGTGCCGGCGGCGCCGGGGCCGTTTTCGACGATGCGGATGTCCTCCAGCCGTTTGCCGACCAGCTTGAGCGCGTTGAGCACGCCCGCCAGCACGATGATGGCGGTGCCGTGCTGGTCGTCATGGAAGACGGGGATATCGAGCTCGCGCTCCAGCTGCTCCTCGATGGCAAAGCATTCGGGGCTGCGGATGTCCTCGAGGTTGATGCCGCCGAACGTCGGCGCGATGGCCTTGACCGCCGCCACGACCTCGGCGGGCGTTTTGGCGTCGAGGCAGATGGGGAACGCGTCCACGCCGCCAAATTCCTTGAACAGGCAGCATTTGCCTTCCATCACCGGCAGGCCGGCCTCGGGGCCGATGTTGCCAAGGCCCAGCACCGCCGTGCCGTTGGTGACGACCGCCACCGTGCGGCCCTTGAACGTATAGGTGTAGACCTCGTCCGGGTGTTGGGCGATCCTGCGGCAGGGCTCGGCCACGCCGGGCGTGTAGGCGGTGGAGAGCGCATCCTGATCCTTGCAGGGCACAAGGCTCTGCACCGTCAGCTTGCCGGGGCAGCGCTCGTGCAGCGCAAGGGCGGCTTTGTTGTAGTCCATGTATGCGCCCCCTCAATCCCGCACGATGCAGGCATCGCGCTCCGGCCCGACCGAGACGTACCGGATGCGGCAGCCGACCATCCGCTCCAGCGCCTCGACGTAGGCTTTGGCGGTGGCGGGCAGCTGCGCCCAGGTGCGGGCGGCGGTGATATCGCAGTGCCAGCCCGGCAGGGTCATGAGCACCGGCGTGGCGTCGTCCAGCGTTTTGCCCATCGGGAAGCGGTCGGTCACGCTGCCGTCGGAAAGACGGTACTGTGCGACGATGGGGATCTCGTCCATGTAATCGAGCACGTCCAGCAGCGTCAGCGCGATCTCATCGCAGCCCTGGCAGCGCACGCCGTAGCGGCTGGCCACCGCGTCGAACGGGCCGACGCGGCGCGGGCGGCCCGTCGCGGCGCCGTACTCGTGCCCGTGCTCGCGCAGGACATCCTTTTCGGCCTCGCTCATCGCGAGCTCGGCCGTGAACGGGCCCTCCCCCACGCAGGAGGAATAGGCCTTCATGATGCCGACGGAGCGGTCGAGCCGGCGCCCCGGGATGCCGGCGCCGATGGGCGCGTAGGCGCCGATGGTGTTGGAGGAGGAGGTATAGGGGTAGATGCCGTAGTCGATATCGCGCAGGGCGCCGAGCTGCGCCTCGAACAGGATCTTTTTGCCGGCATCGTCGGCGGCGGCGAGGTAATCGCCGGTATCGCAGATGTAGGGCGCGAAGAGGGCGGCGTATTTTTGGCACCACGCCCACATGGCGTCGAACGCGACCGGGGGCTCGCCGTAGATGTTTTGCAGCGTGAGGTTTTTGCTCTCGACGATGGTGGAAAGGCGTTTTTGCACGCCCTCGTCCAGATGTACAAGGTCGCCCATGCGCAGCGTCTTTTTCATGTATTTGTCGCCGTAGGTGTAGGCGATGCCGCGCCTGGTGGAGCCGAACTGTGCGCCTGTCTTTGCAAGGCGCGCCTCCTCGAGCCCGTCCTGCGCGACGTGGAACGGCATGGTGATGGTGGCGCGGTCGGAGATCTTGAGGTTTTGGGGCCCGATGGCCACGCCCTGCGCGCGCAGCGCGGCGATCTCTTTTTCCAGATGCTCGGGGTCGATGACCATGCCGCCGCCCATCACGCAGACGACCTCGGGGCGCAGGATGCCCGAGGGGATCAGGTTCAAGACGAATTTTCCGCGCTCGTTTTTGACGGTGTGGCCGGCGTTGTCACCGCCCTGATAGCGGACGACGATGTCGTAGCTTTGGCTGAGCAGGTCGACCATGCGGCCCTTGCCCTCATCGCCCCAGTTGATGCCGGTTATGGCTGTCAGCATTTGCAAAACCTTCCTTTTTGCGTGTATGACCTTTTCAGCCTTCTCCGCCGCCGGGTGCGGGCGGGATCCGCCGTCGACGAGTATTATAACAGACCCCGCGCAAAAAGAAAAGCCTTGCCGCGCCGCCGGCCGCGTTTTTTTGTGTGGACATTTTGCAAAAACACGGTATAATATCCTTGCGGGCCTTCGCGGCGTACGCCCGCCCTTACCAAAAAACGACAGGAGACACGAAACGATGAAAAGATCCCGCGTACTCCCCTTTGCCATGGCGCTGTGCCTGCTGCTGGCTGCCTGCGGCCAGAGCGCCGATGCGCCCGCCTCCCTCCCTGCGGACAGCATCGCGGGCGATGCCGGCCAGAGCGCCGGCGGCGCCCAGAGCGGCACAGACCTTTCCTACCTGGCCGATTTTGATTACAGCGCCCTGTTCGACGCGAACGGCTATGTGGACGGCGTGACCGCCACCGATTACGTCACCCTGCCCGAGGGCTTCGCGGCCATGACCCTGCCCGCCGGCAGCGACGAGGTCTCGGACGACGACGTCGACGCGCTCATCGAGGAGCAGGTGCTCTCGTATTATGCCGAGGACACACAGATCACCGACCGCGCCGCCGAGATGGGCGACACCGTACACATCGACTACGTCGGCTCGGTGGACGGGGTGGAATTCGACGGCGGCAGCACGCAGGGCGCCGGCACCGACCTTGAGCTGACCGGCAGCAACTACATCGACGATTTTGAGGAGCAGATCGCCGGGCACATGCCGGGCGACACGTTCAACGTGGAGGTCACGTTCCCCGACCCGTACACGAACAACCCCGACATGGCCGGCAAGGACGCCGTGTTCGTGACGACGCTGCACTACATCGTGGGGGAGCCCGTGCTGCCCGAGCTGACCGACGATTTTGTGCAGACGAACCTCTCCCAGGGCACCGACTGGCAGACCGCGCAGGACGTGCGGGAATATTTCCGCGAGGCGCTGCTGTTCAACCAGCAGTCCTCCGCCATCTATGACCAGCTGGATGCCGGCGTGACCTACGGCGACGAGCTGCCGCAGCCGGTGGCGGATTTCTTCCGCGATTTTGCGCTGTACAACATCTACGCGTACACGCAGCAGTACGGCATCGACGCCGACACGCTGCTCACCCAAAGCGGGTACGAGAGCACCGAGCAGTACCTTGACGATATGCAGGACGGCATCGTGGACAATGGCCGCACCGTGCTGCTCATCCAGGCGCTGGCCGAGGAGCTTGGTATCGTCTGTGACGACGATACGCTTGCCGCCAACGCCGAGGGTGTGTTCGGCACCGACGACCTGACGGTCTATGAGCAGGCCCACGGGCGCGGCTACCTCAAGATGATGATGCTTGAGCGGCTCGTGCTCAACAGGCTGATCGAAAACGCCACCGTGGCCGCCGAGTGACCCATACCGCAAAGCCCCGCCGGGCATGCCCGGCGGGGCTTTTTTTCAGGGGCAGCGTCATCTGAGCACGAGCCGCCCGTTTTCGGCATCCACCGTGACGGTATCGCCCGGCTTGCAGCCGCCGGCGATGATGGCCCTGGCCAGCATCGTCTCGAGCTTTGCCTGCAAATACCGCTTGAGCGGGCGGGCGCCGTAGACGGGGTCGTACCCGCCGTCGATGATGGCGGCCCTGGCGGCGTCGGTCACGGCAAGGCCCAGCTGCTTTTCCGCAAGGCGGTCGCGCAGGTCGGCGAGCAGGAGCTCGACCACGCCGCCCAGCTCCTGCCGGGTCAGGCTCTTGTAGAGGACGATGTCGTCAAGACGGTTCAAGAATTCGGGGCGGAACTGGCGCTTGAGCAGCGCGTCGATCTTTTCGCGCGTGCCCTGCGAGACCTCGTTGCCGCCGGCGGCGCGGCTGGCCTCGAGATCCTCGAGGATGAGGTCGGAGCCGAGGTTGGAGGTCAGGATGAGGATGGTGTTCTTAAAGTCCACCGTGCGGCCCTGGCTGTCGGTGATGCGCCCGTCGTCGAGCACCTGCAGCAGGATGTTGAAGACGTCGGGGTGGGCCTTTTCGACCTCGTCGAAGAGCACCACGCTGTAGGGGCGGCGGCGCACGGCCTCGGTCAGCTGGCCGCCCTCCTCGTACCCGACATAGCCCGGAGGCGCGCCGATGAGGCGCGAGACG
>CANRBN010000071.1 GCA_947628865.1 uncultured Gemmiger sp. | reverse complement strand
CATCTTCATCGGCGAGGCCTCCTACGCCGGCGGGCCGGACGGCCAGCATGCCGCGACGGAGCTGACCCGGGACCTCATCGCCCACGGCTTTGCCCTGCGCCGGTTCAAGACCGGCACCCCGGCCCGCGTGCACCGCCGCAGCATCGATTTTGACCGCCTCGTCTGCCAGCCCGGCGATGCCGAGGAGCTTTTGCAGCCGTTCAGCTTTATGACCCGCGCGCCGATGCACAACAAGCTCCCCTGCTACATCGCCGCCACCAACCCGGCCACCCACGCCGTCATCACCGCCAACCTTGACCGCTCGCCGCTCTACGGCGGCGCCATCGAGGGCATCGGCCCGCGCTACTGCCCCTCCATCGAGGACAAGGTCGTCCGCTTTCCGGGCAGGGAGCGCCACCCCATCTTCGTCGAGCCCTGCGGCGAGGACACCGAGGAGATGTACCTGCAGGGCATGTCCTCGAGCCTGCCGGAATCGGTGCAAAACGATTTGTACCGTACCATCGTTGGATTTGAGCATCTTGAGATCCTGCGCCCGGCCTACGCCATCGAGTATGATTGCGTCGACCCGACGACGCTGTTCCCCACGCTCGAGAGCAAGGCGGTGGCGGGCGTCTACGGCGCCGGGCAATTCAACGGCACCTCCGGCTATGAGGAGGCCGCCGCGCAGGGGCTGCTGGCCGGGCTCAACGCCGCGCGGCACGCGCGGGGGGAGACCGAGCTCGTGCTCGCGCGGCACACGAGCTACCTCGGCACGCTGGTCGACGACCTCGTCACCAAGGGCGTGCTCGACCCCTACCGCATGATGACCTCCCGCAGCGAGTACCGCCTGAGCCTGCGGCAGGACAACGCCGACGAGCGCCTGACCCCCATCGGGCGGGAATACGGCCTTGTGGACGACGCGCGCTGGGCACAGTTCGCGCGCGACCGCGAGATCAAGCAGGCCGAGCTTGCCCGCCTGCGCGAAACGCACGTCCGCCTCGCCGACCTCAGGGCGGCTGCCGCCGCGCGCGGCCTGGACCCGGCGCCGCTGGGCGAGACCGGCGGCACCGCCGAGGAGCTGCTGCGCCGCCCCGGCGTGGGGTACGAGCTGCTCTCTGACGTCATCGGGCGCGGCGCGGGCGTGACGCCGGCCATGGCCCAGCGCCTGGAGACCGAGATCCGCTACGCCGGCTACATCGAGCGCGAGGCGCGCCGCCTGCGCGAGACGAAGCGCCGCGAGCAGACCCCCATCCCCCCGGATTTTGACTACGCGCCGCTCTCGACCCTCACCCTCGAGGCGCGCGAGAAGCTCGCCCGCATCCGCCCGCGCACGCTGGGGCAGGCCGGGCGCGTGCCCGGCGTCTCGCCCAGCGACCTCGCGCAGCTTTCCGTCGCGCTGCTCAAAGCCAAAGGGGGCCAGCCATGATCGACACCGCCCGCCTGGCTCGAAAATGTTCCACGTGGAACATCGCGCTCACCACGGCCCAGCTCGAGCAGCTCGACCGCTATGCCGCGCTGCTCGTCGAGGCGAACCGCAGCGTCAACCTGACCGCCATCACGGCGCCCGAGGCCATCGAGGATCGCCATTTTGCCGACAGCCTGCTGCTCGCCGCGCGGCCCGAGGTCGCGGGCCGCGCCGTCGATGTCGGCAGCGGGGCGGGCTTTCCCGGCGTGGTCGCGAAGATCTACAAGCCCGCGCTGGCGCTCACGCTGATGGAGCCGACCGGCAAGCGACTGGATTTTCTGCGCCGGGTGTGCGCGGAGCTGGGGCTCGAGGGCGTCGAGTTCGTCCGGGAGCGCGCCGAGGAGGCCGCCCGCAAGCGCTGGCGCGAGCAGTTCGACGTCGCCTTTGCCCGCGCGGTGGCGCCGCTGCCGGCCTTGTGCGAATACTGCCTGCCGCTCGTGCGCGTGGGCGGGGCGTTCATCGCGATGAAGGGGCCCGAGGCCGGCGCCGAGCTGCAAAGCGCCCGCGGCGCCCTGCTCCGGATGGGCGGCGTCCACGCCGACACCGCCGCGTTCACGCTGCCGGACGGCAGCGCCCGCAGCCTGCTCTGCTTTCAAAAAATATCGCAAACGCCGACAAAATACCCCCGAAACGGCGGCGTCATCGCAAAAAAACCGCTGTAACGGCGCGAAAACCGCAACATCCTGGGGAACGATTTTTCTTTGCCGCAAAATAAGCCTGTGTTATGGTAAACACAGGCTTTTTGTTTGTTTTGCACTGAGAACGGCAAAAGAAAGGAGTTTCCATGGAAATGCAAAGGAGCGGGCGGGTGCTGCTGCTGCCGGTCGATGCCATCGAGCCCTCGCCCTATCAGGCGCGCACCGCCTTTGATGAGACCGAGATCGCGGCGCTGGCCGTGAGCATTTTGCAAAACGGGCTCTTGCAGCCCATCAGCGTGCGGCGGCTGGGCACGCGGCGCTACCAGCTCGTGGCCGGGGAGCGCCGCCTGCGCGCCTGCAAGCTGGCAAGGCTGGAAAAGGTGCCGGCCATCCTGGCCAGCTATGATGAGAGCGAGAGCGCCGCGCTCGGCCTTTTGGAGAACCTGCAGCGCGCCCAGCTCGACCCGTTCGACACCGCGCGCGGCATCCGCGAGGTCATCCGCCTGTGGGGCTGCACGCAGGCCGAGGCCGCGCGGCGGCTGGGGCTGAGCCAGCCGGCGCTCGCCAACAAGCTGCGGCTCTTGAGCCTGACGCCGGAGCAGCAGCGCCTGTGCGCCGAGCACCACCTGACCGAGCGCCACGCCCGCGCCGTGCTGCGCCTGCCGGAGGAAAAGCGCACCGCGGCGCTCGAGAAGATCGCGCGCGAGGGCTTGAGCGTGCGCGCGGCCGACCGCCTCGTCGAGCAGATGCTCAAAAGCGAGCCGCCGCGCCCCGGCGCGCGCGGCGGGCGGCGCACCACCCCGATGGTGCGGGACGTGCGGCTGTTCGTCAACACCCTGCAGCACGCGGTCGAGCTGATGACGCAGAAGGGCATCCCCGCCACGACCACGACCAGCAAGCACGACGGCTACTACGAGTACGTCGTGCGCATCCCCACCGCCGCGGCGCAGAAGGCCGCCCGCGAGCGCGAGAAGCTGAACGCCCTGCCCGAGGCGCCCGCCCCGGCGCCGGAGCCGCTCGACGAGGAGGCGCTCGCCAGCCTGCAAACGGTGATGAACGCCGCCCCCGCCCCCGCAAAACCGCCCGCCGAGGCCGACGGCGAGGCCGTGTTCGCGGTAAATCTGCTGTAAAGTTGCCCAAAAACGCCCCTTGGATGTTCCACGTGGAACATTCAAGGGGTAAAATTTGGCGTTTTGCCTTTCCCCCACCGCCGGTTTGTGCTATACTGTTGTTTGCATGATACAAAGGGGGCGGCGGGATGGCAAAAGTCGTGGCGGTGGCCAACCAGAAGGGCGGCGTGGGCAAGACGACCACCGTCGTCGATCTCGGCGCCTGCGTGGCGGCGCTGGGCAAGCGCGTGCTCGTCGTCGACCTTGACCCGCAGGGCAACACGACCAGCGGCTTCGGCGTGGCCAAGCATGCCGCGGGCCCGAACGTCTACACCTGCCTCATCGACGGCGCCGACGTGCGCGCGGCCATCGTAAAAACGCGCTACAACGCCGAGCTTTTGCCCTCGAACACCCAGCTGGCGGGCGCCGGGGTGGAGCTCGTCGACCTTGACCGGCGCGAGAGCCGCCTGCGCGCGGCGCTGGCCCCCGCCGTGCCGCTCTACGATTACATCTTCATCGACTGCCCGCCCTCGCTCGACCTGCTCACCGTCAACGGGCTGTGCGCGTGCGATACCGTGCTCATCCCCATCCAGTGCGAGTATTACGCGCTCGAGGGCCTTTCCGAGCTGATGAGCACCCTCAAGACCGTGCGCCGCAAGTACAATAGATACCTCGACATCGAGGGCGTGCTGTTCACGATGTATTCCGGGCGGCTCAACCTGACGATGCAGGTGGTGCAGCAGGTCAAAAAATATTACGGCGACAAGGTCTACAAGACGGTCATCCCGCGCGCCGTGCGCCTGTCCGAGGCGCCCAGCTACGGCATGCCCATCAATTTTTACGAGCCCAACGGCAAGGGCTGCGCCGCCTACATGGAGCTGGCGCGGGAATTTCTCAAAAACAACGAGGGATAAGGGGGAACGCAGCGATGGCAAGACCCAGGGGGGGCCTTGGCAAGGGGCTGGACAGCCTGTTTGCCGACCTGCCGCAGCTCACGGCTGACGAGGCCGCCGGCACGCTGCCGGTGCGCGAGATCGAGCCCGACCCCGCGCAGCCGCGCAGGCATTTTGACGAGACCGCGCTCGCCGGGCTCGCGCAGTCCATCGCCGAGAACGGCCTCCTGCAGCCGGTGGCGGTGCGCCCCAAAAAGGCGGGCACGGGGTATGTCCTCATCGCGGGCGAGCGCCGCTGGCGCGCCGCGCGCATGGCGGGCCTTGCCGAGATACCGGCCATCATCAAGGAGGTCAGCGACGAGCAGGCCGCCGCCTTGGCGCTCATCGAGAACCTCCAGCGCGAGGATCTCGACCCTCTCGAGGAGGCGCACGGCCTGCAGGCTTTGATGGAAAATTACGGCCTTACGCAGGAAAACGCCGCCAAACGCCTGGGCAAGAGCCGCAGCGCCATTGCCAACAGCCTGCGCCTGCTCGCGCTGCCGGCGCCGGTGCAGGCGATGCTGCAAGACGGGCGCCTGAGCGCCGGGCACGCCAAGGCGCTGCTGGGCCTGCCGGACGCCGCCGCCATCGAGCGCGCCGCCGCCGAGGTCGCCGCCAGGGGGCTGAGCGTGCGCGAGACCGAGGCCTTGTGCCGCAGGCTGGCCAGGGCGCCGCGCGCCAAAACGCCGGCGAAAAAGCCCGACGCGTTCACCCGCGCGCCGCTCGCCGCCGAGTGCGAGGCCGCCCTGCGCGAGGCCACCGGCAGCGAGGTGCGCATCGACTATCAGCAGGGCCGCGGCACGCTGCACATCGACTTTTACTCCGACGCCATGCTCAAAAAGCTCGCCGCCGCGCTCGGCAGCTATGAGCCGTAGAAAATAAAAAAACGGTACACCGCAAAAAAAGGAGACAAAACGACCATGCTGGATATGCGTTTTATCCGCGAGAACCCCGACCTTGTCAAGGAGAACATCAAAAAGAAATTCCAGGACGCCAAGCTCGCCCTCGTCGACGAGGCCATCGACCTGGACGCCGCGCTGCGCGCCGCCATCAGCGAGGGCGACGACCTGCGCGCCAACCGCAACAAGCTGTCCAGGCAGATCGGCATGCTGATGGGCCAGGCCAAAAAGGATCCCGCCAGGGCCGCCGAGGCCGAGGAGGTCAAAAAGCTCGTCACCGCGCAGGCCGAGCGCCTCAGGGAGCTCGAGGAAAAGGCCGCGCAGACGCGCGAGAAATTGCAGCAGATCCTGTACACCATCCCGCAGATGATCGACCCGTCGGTGCCCATCGGGCCGGACGATACCCACAACGTCGAGGTACAGCGCTTCGGCGAGCCGGTCGTGCCGGATTTCCCCATCCCCTACCACGTCGACATCATGGAGAGCTTCGACGGCATCGACCTCGACGCCGCGGGCCGCGTTTCCGGCAACGGGTTCTACTACCTGCTCGGCGACATCGCCCGCCTGCACGAGGCGGTGCTCGCCTACGCGCGGGATTTCATGATCGACAAGGGCTTCACCTACGTCATCCCGCCGTTCATGATCCACGGCAACGTCGTGCAGGGCGTCATGTCGTTCCCGGAAATGGACGCCATGATGTATAAAATTGAGGGCGAAGACCTCTACCTCATCGGCACGAGCGAGCATTCGATGATCGGGCGCTTCATCGACCAGGTGCTCCCCGCCGACAAGCTGCCCCAGACGCTGACGAGCTATTCCCCCTGCTTCCGCAAGGAAAAGGGCGCCCACGGCATCGAGGAGCGCGGCGTCTACCGCATCCACCAGTTTGAAAAGCAGGAGATGATCGTCGTCTGCAAGCCGGAGGACAGCCCCCTCTGGTACGATAAGCTCTGGCAGAACTCGGTCGAGCTGTTCCGCTCGCTCGAGATCCCCGTGCGCCAGCTGGAATGCTGCTCCGGCGATCTCGCCGACCTCAAGGTGAAAAGCTGCGACATCGAGGCCTGGAGCCCCCGCCAGCAGAAGTATTTTGAGGTGTGCAGCTGCTCCAACCTCGGCGACGCACAGGCCCGCCGCCTGCGCATCCGCTACCGGGACGAGAACGGCAAGACCCAGCTGGCCCACACCCTCAACAACACCTGCGTGGCGCCGCCGCGCATGCTCATCGCCTTTTTGGAGAACCACCTGCAGGCCGACGGCAGCGTGACCATCCCGGCGGTGCTGCAGCCCTACATGGGCGGCAAAGCGGTGCTCGTGCCGAAGCAGAAATAACTTGACCGAAATCCTGCGGGGGCCGGTACATCCGGCCCCTACGGCATTTTGCAAACGGGAGGGCCCCCATGGATCACCTGCTCTACGGCGCCGCCTACTATGACGAATACATGCCCGAGGACCGCCTGCAGACCGACGTCGCCCTGATGAAAAAGGCCGGCATCAACCTCGTGCGCATCGCCGAATCGACCTGGGCGACCTGCGAGCCGCAGGAGGGCGTGTTCGATTTTACCCACGTCACGCGCGTGCTGGACGCGATGGAGGAGGCCGGCATCTCGGTCATCGTCGGCACGCCGACCTATGCCGTGCCGCCGTGGCTGGCCCGCAGATACCCCGCCGTGCTCGACACCGGGGCCGGCGCGCCCAACCGCTTCGGCCCGCGGCAGAACATGGACATCACGAACCCCGACTACCGCCGCCTCGCCGAGCGCGTCATCCGCAGGCTGCTCGCGGTCACGGCGCCGCGCCGCTGCGTCGTCGGCTTCCAGCTCGACAACGAGACAAAGCCCTACGGCGTCGCCACGCCCGCCGTGCAGGCGCGCTTCGTAGCGTACCTGCGCGAAAAATTTAACGGCGACCTCGACGCCCTCAACCGCGCCTTCGGCCTTGATTACTGGTCGAACCGCGTGGGCGCGTGGGAGGACTTCCCCGATGTGCGCGGCACCGTCAACGGCAGCGTGGGCGCCGAGTTCGAGCGGTTCCAGCGCGCGCTCATCACGGAATTTTTGTGCTGGCAGCGCGCCATCGTCGATGAATACCGCCGCCCCGACCAGTTCGTCACCCACAATTTTGATTTTGACTGGCGCGGCTATTCCTACGGCCTCCAGCCGCTCGTCGACCAGCGCGCCGCGGCGACCGCCGTCACGGTGGCGGGGTGCGATATCTACCATCCCTCGCAGGACGCGCTCACCGGCATCGAGATCGCGCTCGGCGGCGACATCGCGCGCAGCCTCAAGGACGGCGCGCCGTATCTCGTGCTGGAAACGCAGGCCCAGGGCTACCCCGACTGGACGCCCTACCCGGGCCAGCTGCGCCTGCAGGCCTACAGCCACATCGCCGCCGGGGCGCGGGGCGTCGAATACTGGCACTGGCATTCGCTGCACAACGCCTGCGAGAGCTATTGGAAGGGCGTGCTCAGCCACGATCTCGGCGAGAACGCCGCCTACCGCGAGGTCTGCGCCGTCGGGGCGGAGCTCGCGCGGCTGGGCGGGCGTCTGGCGGAGCTGCAAAAGCGCAGCGAGGTCGCGCTGCTCGTGAGCAACACGGCGCTCACGGCGCTGGGCTGGTACGGCATCGGCGCCACCGCCGGCGACTGGCGCGCGCGGGCGGGCGCGCAGTACAACGATGTGCTGCGCTGGCTGTACGACGCGCTGTTCGCCCTGAACGTCGAATGTGACATCGTCTGGCCCGACGCCCCGCCCGAGACGCTCGCCCGCTACAAGGCGCTGCTGGTGCCGGCGCTCTATGCCGCGCCGCAGGCGCTGCTCGGGCGGCTGGAGGGCTATGTCCGGCAGGGCGGCACGCTCGTCACCACGTTCAAGACCGCCTTCGCCGACGAGAACGCCAAGATCTGGCACGACGCCCAGCCGCACGCGCTCACCGAGGCCCTGGGCGTGCGGTATGACCGGTTCGTCACGCCGCGGGGCGTGGGGCTCACCGGCGAGCTGGCGCAGCCCGGCGAGGGCGCCGAGGTGTTTGCGGAGCTGCTCCGCCCCACCACGGCCAGGGTGCTGGCGCGCTACAGCCACCCGGCCTGGGGGGACTGCGCCGCCATCACCGAGAACGCGTACGGCGCCGGGCGCGCCTGCCATCTCGGCTGCATGACGGGCCCCAAAACGCTGCGCGCCGTGCTGCTGCGCGCGCTGGAGGGCGCCGGCGTCGATGTGACCGAGGCCGATGCCCCCGTCGCGGTGCGCAGGGCTTACGGCCCGCAGGGCCGGGCGGTGCGCTTTTACCTCAACTACAGCGCCGGGGAACGGCGGGCCGCGTACCGCGGCGCGGCGGGCGGGGATCTGCACACCGGCGCGGCGGTGCAGACCGGCGAAACGCTCACGCTGCCGCCGTGGGGCGTGCGCATCATCGCCGAGAGGTGAGCCGCGCGCCCTGTGTGCGCGGAGCGGACATTTTTGTACCGCCACCCCTTGACAAAGCGCCGCCGTTTGCCTATAATAGCAAAGTACCCCAGTATGGGGCGCTGTGGCGGTATAGCTCAGTTGGCTAGAGCATTCGGTTCATACCCGAAGTGTCACCGGTTCAAATCCAGTTACCGCTACCATATACAAGGTTTCGCTAAAATACTTGGGGGCCATCCGCAATAGTGGTTGGTAGGAGCTTGCTGTTTTAGCGAAACCTTGTATTTTCGGCCCGTTGGTCAAGCGGTTAAGACACGGCCCTTTCACGGCTGTAACATGGGTTCGATTCCCGTACGGGTCATGCAAAAGGCGGGCCCCC
>CANRBN010000070.1 GCA_947628865.1 uncultured Gemmiger sp. | reverse complement strand
GCGCGGCCAGCGTAGCCGAACCCCTCTTTTGCAGCGTGTCGAGTTTCTCGACACGCTGATCCCCGCCCTTGACAACCCACGCCCGCGACCGCTATAATGAACATACCGTGCAGGTGTAGTACATCGGCTAGTATAACAGCCTTCCAAGCTGTGGAGGTGGGTTCGACTCCCATCACCTGCTCCAACACCGCGCCCCATCCGCATCCCGGCAGACAGGTCAGTGCTCCCGCGGCAGGATGGGGCCCTTTTGTATACCGAAAGGGGACTCCGATATGCTCGAGCTGGATCCGAAAACGCGGAAAAACCTCGTGGCCGCGCTGCTGCTCACGGCGCTGGCGCTGGTCTCGGCGCTGTGGCTGGCAAAGGTGTTCTCCTCGCCGGAGTTCCACGCCGGCTCCATCGCCGCGCTGGACGAGAAAAAGGTCACGGTCATGGAGCTCACCGCCGCCACGGCGCTCACCTCGGTGGCGGTCTCCGCCGTGCCGGGCGACGCCACCACCCCCATCGCCGACCAGATCGCCGAGCTCAGCTCCTACCTGCTCGTCGTGACCGGTGTCATCATGCTGGAAAAATTCCTGCTGGCCGCCACGGGGCAGCTGGCGTTCGCGGTGCTCATCCCCATCGCCTGCGCGCTGGGCATCGTCCGGCTGTTCTGGCCGCGGCGGGCCCTTGGGCGGCTGGCCCTGCGGGTGGGCGCGTTCGCGCTGGCCGTTTTTCTGCTCATCCCGGCCAGCATCCGCGTCAGCGAACTGTTTGAGGAGACGTTCCATCTCCAGCAGACGGTACAAAGCGCCGCGGCGGGCGCCGAAAAGCTGGAGGAGGAAACGGAGGCGGACACGCAGCAAAACGGCACCATCGGGGACTGGCTCGCCGGCCTTGGCGACCAGATCACCGCCGGCGTGACCGGCGCCGTCGAAAAGGCCGAGGCCGTCCTCAGCGATTTCATCGACGCCGTGGCCGTGCTGCTCATCGCGAACTGCGTCATCCCGGTGCTCGTGCTGTTTTTGTTCATGTGGCTGATCAAGCTCCTGTTCGGCGCGCCGCTGGACGGCGGCGGGCAGCGCGACGCGCTGCCGCCGGCAGGCCCGGCCCCGAGATCCTGAGCCTATAAAAACGCCCGGGTGGCGGATGCCATCCGGGCGTTTGTGCGTCTGCACAAGGGTCATGGCAGATTCGGCCTGTCCTGATCGCCGTCGGCCTTGAACATCACAAAGCTCTCCGGCGCGCTCGTGAAATAGTAGTATTCGGTGTTTTCCCGCAGCGGCGGCGCCAGATAGTTGGGGACGACGGCGCCGTCGCCCTCGCGCCGCTCGCAAAAGCCCGCGGCGCAAAAGACCTCGGGCGCGATGCCGGTGTTGTAGCAGTCCATATACTCCGCCCCGGCGGCGCGCAAAATGCCGTCGAGCGCCTTGCCGATGCGCGGCAGGGCATCGTCGGCGCCGATAAAATCGACCAGCCGCACCACAGGCACACAGCCGGTGTCGGTGACCGGCACCGTGCGCGTCACGGCATAGCCGAGCAGCTCGCCGCCCGCGCGCGCGGCCCAAACGTCATACGAGAACCACGGGTTTTCAAAGTAGCGGTGGATGAGATAGGCAAGATCCTTGCGCGGTGTGTGCGGGGCAGGGGGCAGGCCCAGCGCCGTCAGCGCCGCGGCGTCTTCCACGCGCGCCAGCACCGCGTCGCCGCCCGCCGGCGGCGCCGTCTGCGCGTTTTGGCACAGCGCCGGCGCGGTGTCGGGGTTGAGGCGGTAATAGTGGCGCAGGCGCCCGGCCTCCCAGCCCAAAAAGCGGTAAAACGCCATGGTCCTGGGGCGGATGTTGTTGCACGCCACCACCCGCGCGCCGGTCAGGCGGGGCAGGGCCTCCATCAGCGCGAGCCCCACGCCGTTGCGGCCTTTGGCGGCGGCCCAGATGCTCACCCAGATATCCGCCCCGGGCGCACGGCTCGCCGGGATATACCCGGCCACGGCCACAAAACGCCCGTCCTCCTCGGCCACGGCAAAGCGCGGCGCGCCGTCCGCGCCGGCATAGTAGTAGCGGTACATCTCCGGGCGGGTGATGAGCGGCAGCCGCATATCAAAATGATCGTTGACGAACGCGGCGATGGCGGCGTCCTCGCCGGGGCGGGCCAGCCGGCACACGGTATCAGACAATCGCCGAGCCCCCCGTGACCGGCAGCGTCACGCCGGTGATAAAGCCCGCCTCGTCCCCCAGCAAAAACTCCATCGCCGGGGCCACGTCCTCGGGGCGCGCGTTGCGGCCCATGGGGTTGTCGGCGGCGGCGGCCTCCACGATGAGGGCGGGCGTGTCCTTCAAAAAGTTCGTTTCCATCATGCTCGGGGCCACGCAGTTCACCGTCACGCCAAAGGGCGCGTACTCCACCGCCAGGCTCTTCACCAGGCCGCCCAGCGCGCTTTTCGCCATCACATAGGCGGCGGTGTTTTTGGGCGGCGCGCCCAGGGTATAGCTCGACTGGATGAACAGCACCCGCCCGAACTTCGCCCGCGCCATGCCGGGCAGGACGGCTCTGGCCAGCGCCACGGCGCTGTGCACCTGTACCTCCAGGTCGCGGTCAAAGCGCGCCTCGTCGAACTTTTTGAACTTGGTGTTGACGACCGGCAGCGCCGGCAGGTGCACAAAATGCGTCGGGGCAAAGCCCTCGGTCACCAGCGCGGCAAACGCCGCCACGGCGGCGCGGTCGGAGAGGTCGACATCAAAGGTTCTGACAAGGCCGGGGTGGTTTGCGCACAGCGGCGCCAGCTTTTGCACATCGCCGCAGCCCTGCGCCAGCACCACGCTGCCCGCCGGCGCATGCGCGAGCAGCCGGCGCAAAAGCGCCTGCCCGATATCGCTCGTCGCGCCCGTTACCAGATAGGTATACGCCATACCGTACCCCCTTATTTCGCCAGCCCGGCCTTGAGGATGCCGCGCGTCACCTGCTTGCCGTCCTGGTTGGTGATGACGGCCTTGATCTGCGCCTCGGCGGCAAACTCGCTCACGTCGGTCACGGTGCCCGTGACCGTCAGCGTGTCGCCGATAAAGATGGGCCGGGCGAACCGGCACTCCACACCGTGCAGCAGGCAGTGCTCGCCCGGCAGGTACACCCCCGCCAGCGTCGAGAACAGGCTGCCGCCCAGCATGCCGTAGACGACGCGCCCCTTGTACCCGCGGCCCCTGGCGTAGGCCTCGTCCACATGGATGGGGGACACATCGCCCGTCAGCCTGGCAAAGGCGTCCATCATCTCTTCGGTCACGGTCACGGTAAAGCTCTCGGTCAGGCCGGGCTGCATCTCGGCCAGCGTGTAGTGGTTCACGGCCCTCACCCCGCCATGCGCGCGACGAGGTCGAGCAGATCGCCCACATCCTTGAGCCCGCGCACGTCGGCGAGCTTGAACTTGATCCTGAACCGCTTTTCGATGGCGGTCAGGAGGTTGATCTGCTCAAGGCTGTCCCAATCCTCGATGTCGTTGGCGTTGGTGCTGCGCGTGATGACGAGCGTATCGTCGTCAAAATTGTCGCGGAAGATCTCCTGCACGGCGGCTAAAATCTCCTGTTCGGTCATGGTCTGTACACTCCTTTGCAAATAGTGGGCCCCTTTTGCACAATATAGCATAAAAACCCTGCCCGCGCAACCACGCTTTTACAATTCCCCCACTTGCGCGGGCGATGATTTTTTTGTATCATAAAGGCACCTTTGGAGGAGTGTCTCATGCCGATCTCAGCGCTGCAAACGACGCCCGCGCCCGCCCGCCGGTACGGGCAGGTGTTCGGGCTGTGCTTTTTGACCGCCGCGTTTCTGCTTTTGCCCCACGCCGTCATCGACGCCGTGGCCGGCGGCGGCTTTTTCCATTATGCCGGGGATTTCAACGACCAGATGATCCCCTTTACCGCCTACGCCAACGCCTTTTTGAAGCAGGGCGGCAGCTTCAGCTGGGCCACCGACCTCGGCAGCGGCTTTGTCAACGCCTACTCCTACTATGCGCTCGGCAGCCCGTTTTTCTGGCTCTCGCTGCTGCTGCCGGCGCGCTGGGTGCCGTGGGCCATCGTGCCGCTGCTCTGCCTCAAGTTCGCCGTGGCGGGCGGCGGCGCTTACCTCTGGGCGCGGCGCTGGCTGCGCCCCGGCCCGGACGGCACGGACTGGGCCGTTCTGGCCGGGTGCCTGTACGCCTTCTGCGGCACGAACGTCTACAACATTTTCTTTTATTTCTTTCTGGACGCCGCGGCGCTGTTCCCCTACCTGCTCAAAAGCCTGGACGACGCGCTGTTCGAGGGCCGGTATGGCCGCCTGCCGTTCTGGGTGGCGCTGTGCATGCTCAACAACTATTTCTTCTTTGTCGGGCAGGCGGTGTTCCTTGTGCTGTATTTTGCCTGCCTGCTGGCGGGCCGGGCGTACCGGCTCACGCCGCGGCGGTTTGGCCGCCTTGCGTGGGAGACGCTGCTCGGCTGCCTGATGGGCTGCGTGCTGCTCATCCCGGCGGGGCTTTCGCTGCTCCAAAACCCGCGCACCATCGACCCGTTCAACGGCTACGGCTATCTTTTCTATTCGGATCCGCAGCAGTACGGCGCCATCCTCTACAGCGCCCTGCTCATGCCCGATACCCCCTACCTGACCGATCTGTTCTCCGGCGGGGTCTTCAAGTGGACGAGCCTTTCGGCCTGGCTGCCGGTGGCCGGCGTGGCCGGCGGGCTGGCGTTCTGCCGGCTCTGGCGGCGGCACCCGTTCGCAAGGCTGCTCAGGGTGTGCGTGGTCTGCGCCTTTGTACCGGTGCTCAACAGCCTGTTCTACGCGCTCAATTCGAGCTACTACGCGCGCTGGTACTATATGCCGATGCTCGTTCTCTGCGCCGCCACCGTGCGCGTCGTTCAAAGCGAGCGCGCCGCCCGCACCGCGCTGCCGCCGGCCCTGGGCGCCGTGGCGGCGGCCACCGCCTCCGCCGCGGTGTTCGCGGTGCTGCCCGTCACCGAGGACGGCGAGACGACGCTCGGCCTTGTCGCGTTCCAGCCGCGCTTTTGGGCGCTGCTCGCCGTGAGCCTTTTGGGGCTCGGGCTGTTCGCGTGGCTTTTGCGCCTGCGCGCGCGGCTCGGCGCGCGCTTCGCCGCCGCCCTCACCGCCGCCGTGCTGGCGTTCTCGGTGCTCTACGGCACGCTGCACCTGAGCATCGGCAAATACGGCCAGTGGAGCAGCGACCGTGACTACGTCGCCGCCACCTGGGGCGCCGCCGGGGCGGTCAACGCCGCGCTGCCCGCGTGGGAGGACGTCGGCTTTTACCGCATCGACGCGTACGAGGCGCACAACAACCTCGGCATCTGGTTCGACCAAAGCTGCCTGCAGCATTTCAACTCCACCGTGGCGCCGCATATCCTGGAATTCTATCCCTCGGTCGGCGTCGAGCGGGACGTCAACTCCAAGCCGGAGCCCGGCCTTTACGCGCTGCGCGGTCTGCTCAGCGTGCGCTACACCCTTGTCCCGCTCGACAAGGAGGAGGACTGGCGCGCCGAGGCGGTGCCCGGCTGGGCCCGCCGCACCGAGGCCGGCGGCTATGCCGTTTATGAGAACGAGAACTTCCTGCCCATGGGCTTTGCGCCGGCTTTCTCCCTCACGCCAGAGGAGCTTGAGGCCGTGCCAAAAGAGCAGCGCGCCGCCCTGCTGCTGCGCGCGCTCGTGCTGCCGCCGGATGCCCCCGACGCCCCGCCCGCCCTGCCGGCGTCCGAGCGCGGCGAGTGCACCTATGACCGCTATGTGCAGGATATCGCCGCCTGCCGCGAAAACGGCGTGACCGGCTTCACCGCCACGCGCACCGGCTTCACCGCCGCCGCGGACTATGCCACGGCGCGCTGGGTGCTGTTCGCCGTGCCGTATGACGACGGCTTCACCGCCACCGTCAACGGGGAAAAGACGCCGGTCTGCAACGCCGACAACGGCCTCATGGCCATCCGCGTGCCCGCCGGCCACGCCGACATCACCTGCACCTATCGAACGCCCGGCCTGCGCCTTTCCGCCGCGCTCGCGCTGGGCGGGCTGGCCGCGTATCTCGTCTATCTCGCCTGCCTGCGGGCGGGCGCCAAAAGAAAAGAGGGGCCCCATGCCTGAACAGCCGCAGAGCCACGCCGCGCGCCTCGCCGCCGAGCTCGGCCTTGCGCAAAATAACGTGCAGGGCGCCATCGACCTCATCGACGCCGGCAACACCGTGCCGTTCATCGCCCGCTACCGCAAGGAGGCCACCGGCTCGATGGACGACCAGGTGCTGCGCGCCCTCGCCGACCGCCTGGCCTACCTGCGCGGCCTCGACGCGCGCAAGGCGGAGGTCACCGCCGCCATCGAGGGGCAGGGCGCGCTCACGCCGGCGCTGGCCCAAAGCATCGCGGCGGCCGCCACCCTCGCCGAGGTCGAGGATCTCTACCGTCCCTACCGCCCCAAACGCAGGACGCGCGCGAGCGTCGCCAAAGCGCGCGGACTGCAGCCGCTGGCCGACGCGATCCTGCGGCAGGATGCCGCGCTCGATCCCGCGCGCGAAGCCGCCGCGTATCTTTCCGGCGAAGTGCCCGACACCGCCGCCGCGCTCGCCGGCGCGCAGGACATCCTCGCCGAGCACATCAGCGACGACGCCGCCTGCCGGGCCGAGCTGCGCCGCTGGTACCGCGCTTTTGGCCGCGTGTGCAGCGCCGCCGCCAAGCCCGATACCGACAGCGTCTACGCCCCGTACTATGACTACGCCGAGCCGCTCGCCCGCATCCCCGGCCACCGTGTGCTGGCCCTTGACCGCGGCGAGCGCGAGGGCTTTTTAAAGGTGAGCATCGCCGTCGACGCCGCGCGCGGCGCCGCCCTCACCGCGCAGCTGTTCGCCCGCAGGCGCACGGGCGGGGCGAGCGCGCTGCTCGTCGAGGCCGCCGCGAAGGACGCCTACGCCCGCCTCATCCACCCGAGCCTTGAAAACGAGCTGCGCGCCGAGCTCACGCAGGCCGCCGCCGAGGGCGCCATCAAGGTCTTTGGCGACAATCTCCGCCAGCTTTTGCTCCAGCCGCCCATCCGCGGCAGGGTCGTCATGGGGCTCGACCCCGGCTACCGCATGGGCTGCAAGGTGGCGGTGGTGGATGCCACCGGCAAGGTGCTGGACACCGCCGTCCTCTATCCCGTGCCGGAATTCAAGCGCGTCGAGCAGGCAAAGGCCACGGCCAAGGCGCTCATCCAAAAGCACGGCGTGCAGGTGCTGGCCATCGGCAACGGCACCGCGGGCCGGGAGACCGAGCTCTTCGCCGCCGACCTCATCCGCGAGCTCGCCGCCGCGGGACGGCAGGTGCAGTACATGGTCGTCAGCGAGGCCGGCGCCAGCGTCTACTCGGCCTCCCCGCTGGCCGCCGAGGAGTTCCCGCAGTATGACGTCAACCTGCGCAGTGCCGTCTCCATCGCGCGCCGCTTGCAGGATCCGCTGGCCGAGCTCGTCAAGATCGAGCCCCGGGCCGTCGGCGTCGGGCAGTACCAGCACGACATGCCGCAAAAGCGCCTCGAGGAAACGCTGGACGGCGTGGTGGAGGACTGCGTCAACTCCGTCGGCGTCGACCTCAACACCGCCTCGGCGCCGCTCTTGCGCCGGGTGGCGGGGCTCACGGCGGCCACCGCAAAGGCCATCGTGGCAAAGCGGGAGGCGGACGGCCCGTTCCCGGCGCGCGCCGAGCTCAAAAAGGTCAAGGGCCTCGGCCCCAGGGCATACCAGCAGTGCGCCGGCTTTCTGCGCCTGCCCGGCGCCGTCCGGGAGCCGCTCGACGCCACCGCCGTCCACCCCGAGAGCTACCCCGCCGCCCGGGCGCTGCTCGCCGCCTGCGGGCACACGCCGGCGGACATCGGCACCGCCGCGCTCGCCGGCCTGCCCGACCGCGTGCAGAAAGAAAAGGCGGCCCTCTGCGCAAAGCTCGGCGTGGGCGAGCCGACCCTGCTCGACATCGCATCGGAGCTCTGCCGCCCCGGGCGCGACGTGCGTGATTCGCTGCCGCCGCCGCTTTTGCGCAGCGACGTCATGGGCATCGCGGACATAAAGCCCGGCATGGAGCTCCAGGGCACCGTGCGCAACGTCATCGACTTCGGCGCCTTTGTGGACATCGGCGTGCATCAGGACGGTCTTGTCCACATCTCCCAGATCACCGACCGCTTTTTGAAGCACCCGCGCGAGGCGCTCAAGGTCGGCCAGGTCGTCCGGGTGCGGGTGCTGGCCGTCGACGCCGCCAAAAAGCGAATCAGCCTCACGATGAAGGGCGTGCCGCAGGCGTGACCGTGTTATGCTGCGGGGCTGGGCACAACATCTTGTGCCCGGCCCCGCTTTGTGTCAGAACTGTTACAAAAAAGCCGGCTGCCTGCTCCAAACCTGCCAAAACGCTTGCCCTTTGGCAAAGCCTTTTGTGCAGGGTGGAGAAAAACCGGCTTTTGTGCAAATTAGCTAAACCAAACCGCGTATAATGTGCTATAATGCACAATAGCAGAGGCGATTCGTACCGCATACGGCGGCGCGGCCCTGCACCGGCCCGCCTCTTTGGGGCGCTGGCCGGCCAACACCACGGAGGTCATTTACAATGGTCAAGCAAGTCAAGGTTTCCAACTTCAGTGAAGTTCGCGGGATCGTGTCTGCCGCCACCGAGTTTTATAATAACGAGATCGGCGTACACGATATCAAGGGCAGCATCGCCGATGCCAAGAGCATCCTCGGCATGATGAGCCTGGACTACAGCCACCCGGTCGAGATCGTCTGTGAGGACGAGAACGTGCTGGATCGCGTGCTCAAGGCCCTGCGCCAGTGAGACCGAAAACCAAAAACCAAAAACACAGTCTGGGGCGGCCCGTACGGGCCGCCCCAGACTGTCGAAAAAGGTGTTTTCTGAATCCATCGACCTCGGCTGACATGCGCAGACGAGGTCGATACCTCTAGAGC
>CANRBN010000069.1 GCA_947628865.1 uncultured Gemmiger sp. | reverse complement strand
GAGCGCGATGGCCAAAAAGCTCTTCCCCGAGCAGGCCGACTGCATCAGCATGACGCTGACCCCCATGGTGCTGACGGCGCGCATGATCAAAAAGCAGCAGCCGGATGCCCGCATCTGCTTTGTGGGGCCGTGCTCGGCCAAAAAGCTCGAGGCCAGCCGCCGCACCGTGCGCAGCGAGGTCGATTTCGTGCTCACCTTTGAGGAGCTCATGGGCCTGTTCGAGGCCAAGGAGGTCGATTTCTCCAAGCTCCCCGACGACCCGGACAAGAAGTTCGATATCGCCAGCGCCGACGGGCGCGGCTTTGCCATCGCCGGCGGCGTGGCGCAGGCGGTCGTCAACACCATCCACGAGTGGGAGCCCGGGCGCGAGGTCAAGACGATGGGCGCGCAGGGGCTTTCGGAGTGCCGCAAGATGCTCACGCTGGCCAAGGCCGGCAAGTATGACGGCTACCTGCTCGAGGGCATGGCCTGCCCGGGCGGCTGCATCGCCGGCGCCGGCACGTTGGCCGACCCGGCCCGCACCGCCGCCGCGCTGAACAAGTTCAAGGCCGAGGCCAGGCACAAGACCCCGGTCTATATGCCGCAGACCGTGAACATCGAGGATCTGAAATACTGACCCTCCCCCACAGCCCCCGCGCAGGCGCTGCGCGGGGCGTTTTTCATCCTTACAAAGGAGGCCAACCGATGGAGGATCTGATGCGCAAAAGGCTGCATCTGACCACCTACCAGCTCATCATCGGCGGCTTTGCGCTGGTGATCCTGCTGGGCGCGCTGCTGCTCATGCTGCCGTTCGCCGCCCGCGACGGGCAGCCCACGCCCTTTGCCGACACGCTGTTCACCGCCACCTCGGCCACCTGTGTGACGGGGCTCATCGTGCGGGACACGGCGCTGCACTGGTCGGGCTTTGGGCAGGCGGTCATCCTTGTGCTCATCCAGATCGGCGGCATGGGTGTGATCACGGTGGCGGTGGCCTTTACGCTGGCGGCGCGCGGGCGGGTATCGCTGACGCAGCGCTCCACCCTGCAGGAGGCGCTGGCCGTGCCGCAGCTGGGCGGCATCGTGCGGCTGGTGCGCTTTATCCTGCGCACCGCGTTCCTCCTCGAGGCGCTCGGCGCGCTGGCCATGATGCCGGTGTTCTGCCGCGATCACGGGCTGCGCGGGGTGTGGATGGCGGTGTTCCACTCGGTCTCCGCCTTCTGCAACGCCGGGTTCGACATCATGGGCAGCGAGGACGCGCGCTTCGTCTCGCTCACCCGCTATGCCGCCGACCCGATCATCAATCTCACCGTCATGGTGCTCATCATCAGCGGCGGCATCGGCTTTTTGACCTGGGACGACCTGGCCACCCACCGCTGGCATTGGCGGGAATACCGCATGCAGACCAAGGTGGTGCTCACGGTCACGCCCATCCTGATCCTCGTCCCCGCGCTGTACTTTTTTGTGAACGAGCTCGCCTGGCTGCCGCCCGCCCAGCGGGCGCTGGCGGCGCTGTTCCAGGCGGTCACGCCGCGCACGGCGGGCTTCAACACCGTCGACCTTTCGGCCTTTTCCGGCGCCGGGCAGTGCATCTTGGTCGGCCTGATGCTGACCGGCGGCTCCCCCGGCTCCACCGCCGGCGGCATGAAAACGACCACGCTGGCCGTGCTGCTGGCCTCCACCGCGGCGGTGCTGCGCCGGCGCGAGGACGTGAGCCTGTTCCGCCGCCGCGTGGAGGAGAGCGCGCTGCGCACCGCCGGGGCCATCCTGCTTTTGTATATGCTGCTGTTCTTCGGCGGGGCGATGGTCATCAGCGGTGCCGACGGCTCGCCCATCAGCGCCTGCCTGTTCGAGGCGGCCTCGGCGCTGGGCACCGTTGGGCTGACGCTGGGCCTGACGCCCACGCTGTCGCACATTTCCCGTATCGTGCTCATCCTGTTGATGTTTTTGGGCCGCGTGGGCAGCCTGACGCTCGTCTATGCCGCCAGCGCCGCGCCGCAGCGCGGGCTTTCAAAATACCCGCAGGAAAAGATCATCGTCGGTTAAGGGGGTACTGTATCCATGAAAACCATCCTGCTCATCGGTCTGGGGCGCTTTGGGCGCCATGTGGCCGAAAACCTGCACCAGCTCGGGCATGAGGTGCTGGCCGTTGACCACCGCGAGGAATGCGTCAACGCCGTTTTGCCGTATGTGACCAGCGCCCAGATCGGGGACAGCACCAACGAGGCGTTCCTCTCCTCGCTCGGCGTGCGCAACTTTGACGTGTGCATCGTCGCCATCAGCAGCGATTTCCAGAGCTCGCTGGAGACGACCTCCTGCCTGAAGGAGCTGGGCGCCAAAATGGTCGTCTCGCGCGCCGAGCGCGACGTGCAGGCCAAGTTTTTGCTGCGCAACGGCGCCGACGAGGTCGTCTACCCCGAAAAGCAGATGGCCAAGTGGACGGCCATCCGCTACTCGACCGACCATATCCTGGACTATATCGAGCTGGATGAATCCCACGCCATCTTTGAGGTCTCCATCCCCGGGGACTGGGTGGGCAAAAGCGTGGGCGAGCTGGACATCCGCAAAAAATACAACATCAACATCCTGGCCGTAAAGGAGGACGGGCACCTCAACGCCGTGCTGACGCCGGATCTTGTGCTGGTCGAGGGCACCACGCTGCTCGCGCTGGGCGCCTACCGCGACCTGCAAAAGTGCTTCCGCCTGTGACCGGGCGCGCCTTACCGGTTTTTCCGCGAAAAGGGCGGCGCCCCGGCGTGACGAGCTTCTCGTCACGCCGGGGCGCCGCTCTTTTTTTTGGAAATCGCGCGGCTTATTTGTGGTATTTCATGCCGGCGTTGATGGTGCAGGCGCGGTAGATCTGCTCGCACAGCACCACGCGGGCCAGCTGGTGCGGCAGCGTGATGCGCCCCAGGCTGAGCTTGGCATCGGCGGCCCGCTTGACGCTTTCGGCCAGCCCGTGCGAGGAGCCGATGACGAACGCGATGTCCCCCGCGCCCTGCACCGCCCGGTCCTTGAGCAGGGCGGCCAGCTCCTCGCTGGAGACGGGCTTTCCCTCCACGCACAGCGCCGCGAGGAACGCGCCCCGGCGGCGCGCCCTGAGGATGGCGGCGCCCTCCTGCGCGAGCGCTTTTTCGATGAGCGCCGGGCCGGCGCTTTTCTCCGGCAGGGGCGCCTCGGGCAGCTCGACGATGCGCAGATCGCAGAACGCCGCCAGCCGCTTTTGGTATTCGGCCACGGCCTCGGCGTACCAGCGCGCGCTGAGCCGCCCTATGCAGATCAGGTCGATATGTTGCATGGCAAGTACCCTAAAACTCGATGTACGGCGAGATATCGTTGCGCGTCTGCGCCTGGAGCACGGCGTCGGGCGGGAGGGTGATGCCCGCCGCCAGCAGCACGTTGTGCACCGTGGTCAGCGCCAGCTCGGGGGTGTTGTTGGTCTGGCTCAGGTGGCACAGCGCGAACCGCTTGCAGCCGCTCTGCGCGAGCTCCATGATCTCGGCGGCGCAGGCGCGGTTGTCCAGGTGGCCGCGGTCGGAGGCGATGCGCACCTTGAGGTAGTAGGGGTACGGCCCGCCCTGCAGACTGAACAGGTCGTAGTTGGCCTCCAGCGCGACAAGATCGCACCCGGCCAGATTTTGCTGCACCCCCGGCGTGAGGGTGCCGAGGTCGGTGGCGATGGCCATCGTGCGGCCCGCCGGCGTGCGGATGCGGTAGCCGCAGCAGGGCACGTCGTGGCTGGTCGGGAAGGCCGAGACGGTAAATCCGCCGATGTCCTCCTCCCGCCAGCCGACGGCCATGGCCTCGGCCGCCGGGGGCAGGATGCCGCGGCTCGCGAGCATATCCAGCGTGTCGGCACGGCCATAGACCGGCACATCGTACTGGCGCAGGAAGACCTCGAGCCCGGCGACATGGTCGCTGTGCTCGTGCGTGATCAGGATGCCCCGGCAGTCCGCCAGCGCGAGGCCCAGCGTTTTGAGCGCCGAGACGGTGATGCGGCAGCTCTTGCCCATATCCACCAAAAGATAACTGCGCCCCTCGACGATCAGGGCGCAGTTGCCGGACGAGCCGGAATACAGCGTGGTAAAAAGAGCCATGGCGGCGTTCCTCCCCCTTGCGGCGGTGCCCCGCCCGGGCTTTTTTGCTCAGATGGCGCGCGTGAGCACGCCGACCGGCGTCTCGACGCGGCGGATGTCGGCGCCGAGCGCCTGCAGCTTTTCGACGATGTTCTCATACCCGCGTTCGATGTAGGCGGTCTCGTCGATCTCGCTGGTGCCGTCGGCGGCCAACGCGGCGATGACCATGGCGGCACCGGCGCGCAGGTCGGTGGCGCGCAGCGGGGCCGGGTGCAGGCGGGGCACGCCCTCGATGACGGCCACCTGCCCGTCCACCTTGATGTTGGCGCCCATGTGGACGAGCTCGTCGACATAGCGGAAGCGGTTTTCCCAGATGCTCTCGGTCACGATGGAGGTGCCGTGCGCAAGGCTCAGCAGCACCGTCATCTGGGGCTGCATATCGGTCGGGAAGCCGGGATGCGGCATCGTTTTGATCTTTAAGGGGCGCAGCGGCGCCGTGCGCCGCACACGCACGGCATCGTCGAACTCCTCGACCTCGCAGCCGGCATCGCGCAGCTTGACGCTGATGGGCTCCAGATGCTTGGGCGTGACGTTGCGCACCGTCACGTCGCCGCCGGTCACGGCTGCTGCCACCATATAGCTGCCGGCCTCGATCTGGTCGGGGATGATGGCGTAATGGCAGCCGTGCAGGGCCTTGGCGCCGCGGATCTTGATCACGTCGGTGCCGGCGCCGTAGACGTCGGCCCCCATCATGTTGAGGAAGTTGGCCAGGTCGACGACGTGCGGCTCGCGCGCGGCGTTTTCCAGCACCGTCTGCCCCTCGGCCATGACGGCGGCCAGCATCGCGTTGATGGTGGCGCCGACCGAGTTGGTATCAAAAAACACATGCGCGCCGCGCAGATGCTGCGCCTCGACGCGGATCATGCCGTAATCGACCGAATCGGCGGCCCCCAGCGCCGTGAACGCCTTGAGGTGCTGGTCGATGGGGCGCACGCCGATGTTGCAGCCGCCCGGCATGGCGACCTGCCCCTGCCCGAACCGTCCCAGCAGCGCGCCGAGGAAATAGTAGCTCGCGCGCATCTGGCGCGACAGCTCGTTGGAGACCTCGGTCATCTCGACGCGGGAGGTGTCGATCTCATAGGTGTTCTTGCTCACCATGCGCACGTCGGCGCCGAGCTCGCTCAAAATTTGCAGCGAGGCCATCACATCGCTGATGCAGGGCAGGTTCTCGACCACGCACTTGCCGTGGGCCAGGATCGTGGCAGGCAAAATCGCCACCGCGGCGTTTTTGGCGCCGCCGATGGTCACTTCCCCGTGCAGGGGGTTCCCGCCGCGAATGACGAACTTTTCCAAAGCCACTACCCCTTGGCCCGCCCCCGCCGCGGCAGGGACGGACATGAAAACACATTATCCTGTATTATAACCCAACAGGGCCTGAAAGAAAAGCCTGGAGCCGGAATTTGTAAAAAAGTTGTTAAGTTTCCGCACAATGCCAGAACACCGCGCGGTTTTTTTGGCCAAGATACCGAGAGGCTCACATGTTGGGCCAGAGGTTGCGCGCGCTGTAGCGCACCCCGTTGTGATACATCTCAAAATGGCAGTGCGGGCCGGTGGCTCGTCCGGTTTGGCCGACATAGCCGATGATATCGCCCTTGCTGACCGTCTGCCCCACGCTGACCGCCCGGCTGGACATATGCGCGTAGAGCGTGCTCCAGCCGTTGCCGTGGTCGATGACGACGTAGTTGCCGTAGCTGTCATACCCCGAGCGGGAGCCGCTCCACGCGTGGGAGGTGACGACGGCGCCGCTGTCGGCCGCGATGATGGGCGTGCCGTAGGCGGCGCAGATATCGGTGCCCTTATGGCCGCTGCTCATCCAGCGGGAGACATAGCGGTAGCCGGGCACCGGCCAGACGAAGCTGCCGGAGCCGGGGTTGGCGTACATGCCCGCGGCCAGGCGTGTGCCGGTCACGATGATCTCGGTCACCGGCTCGCTGAGGATGTTGACGCTGACGATGTCGGCGCTGGCGATCTGGTCGTCAATGTAAGTAAGATCCTGGGTGATCTCCTGCTCGCCGGTCTGGCCCTGCTGCAGCACCACCTGCTTGCCGAAATCATACTGGCTGGAGGTGCGCTTTTCGGTCTCGTAGGGGATGGCCTCGGTGTAGACGCGGCGCGTCACGACCTTGACCTTGAGCCATTCCGGCGAGGACGCGCCGGTCACGATCTCGGTGCCCTCGTCGATGGGCTGGTCGAGCGTTTCCATCCAGGGGTTCATCTGCGCGAGCGAGTCCCAGTTGATGCCGGTGTTCTCAACGGCGCTCTGGCAGGTCTCGCGCCTGCCGGCGGTATAGTAAAGGATCTCGGAATCGCGGTTGAAGCGGTCGATGACGCCGCTGTAATCCTCGATGGAGGAGAGCATGTAGATGCCGTCCTCCAGCGAGATGTCGTGCAGAAAGCTCACATGGGTGTTGACGTCCAGCGCGTCCTCGTAGGGGGACTTGATGTTTTCAAGGTAGGCGCGCAGATGGTCGCCCTCGGTGGTCACGAACTGGAGCGCGCCGTCCACATAGACGGCGGTGCCCTCGCCGATCTCATCGCCGGAAACGCTCATGATGGCGTTGGCGGCCTCCTCGCGGTTCATGGTAGGCACGTCGCCCACCGTCAGCGTGTAGTTGGGCTGGATGCTCCAGTTTTCCCCGCTGACCGCGCTGCCGTTGGCGATCATCGCCGCGCGGGCGTTGTTCAGGCGGTTCTGCACATCGGCGCGGGCGCTCTCGAAGACCTGCTCGCTCTGCACATAGCCGACAGACTGGCCGTTCACCTGCACATCCAGCACATAGTCCAGCGCGAGCACGGTGCGCACCAGCGCCACAAAGCCGATGAGCGCGGCCAGCGGCAGCAGAAAGGAGAACGCATCCCACAGCAGGCGCAGATAGACCTGCCGGCTGTTCTTGAGGTATTCCCGCCGCATGGCCAGCACCTGCCCGGGGTCGGCGCCGGTCTCGGCGCGGGCCATGTCGCGCAGCGTGCGCAGGTCGGCGCCCACCTGTGCAAAGGGGCGCGCCAGATCGCCGAAAAAGCCGCGCACGCCGCGGCCGATGGGGCGCAGCACCGCCATCAGCAGCCGGCTGGTGTAGCCGTACACGGCGCTTGCGGCGCGCGCCGTGGCACGCGCGGCGCAGAGCAGCGCGTACTCGGCCCAAAAGCCGACGAGGTAGAGCGTATCGCCGATGTAATCCGCCGCCGGCAGGCGCAGCGCGGCAGCCGCGGCATGGCCGCCGGTCGGGGTGGATGGCTGTGTCGTTGTATTTGGGGTCTCGGTGATGTTCAAAAGGGGGCTCCTTTCAAAGCGGCAGGGCGGCAGGCAGGCTCAGCCCGCAGGCCCCGCACAGCGCCGCCATATCGTCGGGCAGCGGGCTGTCCTGCGTGACGGGCGCGGTAGAGAGCGGCGGCGTGAACACAAGGCGCGCGCAGTGCAGCGCGTGGCGGGCGATGCGCTTTGTGCCGCCGCCGTAGAGATCATCCCCGGCAAGGGGGTGGCCGATGTACGCGAAATGGACGCGGATCTGGTGGGTGCGCCCGGTGCGCGGCAGGCAGGCGACAAGGCTGTGCCCGCCCGCGGCGGCAAGAACGGTGTAATCGGTGCGGCTGGGCTTGCCGTCCGCGCGCACGCAGCGACCGATGATGGAGTCACCGCGGCGGCCAAGCGGCGCCTCGATGCTGCCAGGGCCTGGCGGCAGCTCGCCCTCGGCGACGGCCAGATAGAGCTTTTGCGCGCTTTGGGCCAGCAGCGGCGCCGCGTAGGCGTTGAGCGCCAGAAGCACAAGGCCGCTGGTGTTTTTGTCCAGCCGGTTGACGGGGCGGAACACGCCGCTCTCGCCGTTCGTTTGCAGATACCACAGCCATGCGTTGGCAAGCGTGTGGTCGGGATAGTTGAGCGTGGGATGTACGGCCAGGCCGGCGGGCTTGTCGACCACGGCGGCAAAGGCGTCACGGTAGAGCACCGTGAGCGCGGCGGGCTGCGGCGTGACCGCGGTGGGCGGCTCGGGCGGCAGCGTAAAGGCGATCCGCTGCCCGGTATGCACCGGCTGGTCGGTGTGCAGCGGCGCGCCGTCGGCGAAAAAGCCGCCGTTTTGCTTGACGGCGCGCACAAGCCCCGCCGAGAGCCCCTGCGCGCGCAGGAACCTGTCCAGCCGGCGACCGTCCTGCTCCGGCGCGACGGTAAAGCAAAGCCGCAAGCGGGCAGCCCCCTTTGGCTCAGGATATGGCGGATGGGCACAATACGACACTATCCTTTGCGATTATAGCACAAACCCGCCGCACTTGCAAACGGCGGGAAAAAATGTTACAATATGCCCACCGAGCGGGCCGGACGGCGGCGGGATGGCGGCAACGCCACCTGAGGAAAGTCCGGGCTTTTCAGGGGCAAGGCAGCTGCTAACGGCAGCCGGGGGCGACCCCAGGGCCAGTGCAACAGAGAGATACCGCCGCTTTTCGGGGCGGCAAGGGTGGAAAGGTGGGGCAAGAGCCCACCAGCGCAATGGCGACTTTGCGGCTATGTAAACCCTGCCTGAAGCAACATCCGTATGGGACGAGGGCGCTTTCGCGCCCGGCGGAGCCCCGCGCGTCCCGGTGATGGCGTGAGCCGTGCGGCGACGCACGGCCAAGACAGATCGCCGTTTGATACAGAACCCGGCTTATGGCCCACTCGGCGCAGCGGCGGCCCGCACCTTTCGGTGCGGGCCGCCGCTCAGCGTGTCAAAAAAGAGCCCACTAAATCCCGGCGGGGCCAGAGGGCCCCGCCCCAGACTGTCGAAAAAGGTGTTTTCTGAATCCATCGCCCTCGGCTGACATGTGCAGACGAGGGCGATACCTCTAGAGCAAAAAATGCC
>CANRBN010000068.1 GCA_947628865.1 uncultured Gemmiger sp. | reverse complement strand
CGCAGGCGGACTGGCGCAGCCAGCTTAGCCGAGCCCCTCTTTTGCAGCGTGTCGAGTTTCTCGACACGCTGAGGCCGCCGGGGCTCGCCACGAGCCCCGGCGGCCCGGCCTGTTGGCACAGTTTACGATCCACTGCACAGCTTTTGGACGATCACGTCCCGCTGCGCCGGCGTCGGCTCCCACGGCAGGCGCAGCACGAGCAGCCGCCCCGGCCAGCACACAAGATACTCGGGCAGCGGGCCGTCGCTCCAAAAGCGCTGGTAGGCGGCCTCGGCGCCCCAGGGCGCGGCATCCACCGCGAACCAGTGATCCGCCAGCTCACCGGGGCCGGGGGCGGGGGTATCGTACTGTGCCAAAAGCTGTTTTTGGCAAAATCCGTACAGCCGCGCCCCGTTCGGTTCGTACAGGGTATATGCCAGCTGGCCGCTGTCCGGCTCGGTAAAGCCCCAGTCCCGGCAGTCCGTCACCGCCAGCAGCGGCGTGGCGCTGCGCTCCCGCTCGCGGCTGCGCACCTCGCCGGGCGGCACCTCGATCAGATCCTGCATCGTGAGCGGCAGCGGGTCGGCATAGAGCTCACGGGTATAGCCGCTGGGGTAGGTATAGCTGCCGGTCACATGCCCGGCGCGCTCGAGCGGCATCCGCAGCAGCAGCCACACCAGCCCCGCGGCGGCAGCCTCCGCCAGCACCACGGCCAGGGCGACGGTGGCAAAGCGGTTGACGCCGCGCGGCGCGCCGGCCGCCTTGAGACGCTCCTTGAGCGCGAGCGATGCCCGCAGCACCAGCAGATAAAGCGCCGCCCAAACCAGCAGGATGGGCAGCGCCTGCCCCGACCACGCCACACCGAACGCGAACAGCAGGGCCGCCAGGACAAGCACCGCGCTGTTGAAGCGCCGCGCGGAATACGCCGGCAGAAACACCCCCGCCTGTGCCGCCGCCGGCGCGCGGCGCAGCCATACGGCCAGCCGCACCAGCGTGGCGGCGAGCAGGAACAGCAGCAGCGCCATCAGCCCCGCGGCGGCCAGCTCGATGCCGTCGCTCAAGAAGTCCAGCGGGTCGCGGCGGTACAGATCCGCATACATGGCGGTCATCAGACCGCACAGCAAAAGCAGCGCCAGCGTTGTGGGCAGCTGGCTGCGCAGCAGCGCTTTGCGCAGCGTCGCCACCTGGGCCACCGGGTCGGTATGCAACGGCGTCGGGTCGGCCGCCGTGCTCACAAACACCTGCGCCTGCCCCCAGCGCAGCAGCGGCTGCCAGCCGTCACGGGCGGCAAAGTCCATCATCTCGCGCTCGGCCTCGCCGGGGCCGGGGTCAAAATCCGACGCTTTGGGAAAGTACTGCACCGCCGCGTGCAGCGCCTGCGGCGGGCAGCGGCGGTAATGCCACAAAAACGGGCCCACGCGCTCGGCCAGCCAGCCGCGCGCGGCCATCGCTTCCACCTTGCGGGCGATGGCGGTGCCGTCGTACACTTCCAGCAGCTCAAGACGCGCGGTCGTCTCTTTTTTTGTTTTCATCGGGCATCCCCCTTTCCCATCACGCGGTCGTGGTCTTCGAGCTGCGCGCGCAGGCGGGCATACTCGGCGGCCAGCGCCTCGCGCCCGGCGCGGGTCAGCACATAGCTGCGGCGGCGCCCCAGGGCGCGCGTCTCGGCGATCAGGCCGGCGGCAAGGAACTGCTCCAGCAGGTTGTACAGCGTGCCGCTGCCCACCCGCACCCGCCCGCCGCTCAGCAACGGCACCTTGTCCATGATGTCCATCCCGCAGCACTCGCTGTCAAGGCAGAGCAGGATGTAGAACATCTGCTCGGTCAGCGTTTTGAACTTTTGGCGCGGCATGGCGTGCCCTCCCCATTTCTCGAATATCGACAATACCAGTATAATAGCGAATATCGACAATGTCAAGCGCCACGCCCGCCTTTTCACAGGGAACACCGCCAAACCGCGCCCCCGCGGCTGGAAGTATTTGACAAACCGCCCCAATTTGTGGTTTAATAACCATGTATGCGCAAGATACTGTGTAGCAACAACAGCAGGGGGAACCGCCGCATGGCAAAAAAGCAGGAGTACGGCAACGAGAGCATCAAGGCCTTGAAGGGCGCCGACCGTGTGCGCAAGCGCCCGGCTGTCATTTTCGGCTCCGACGGCGTCGAGGGCTGTGCCCACGCCATCTTTGAGATCATCTCCAACTCCATCGACGAGGCGCGCGACGGCCACGGCAGCCGCATCAACGTCACGCTTTTGCCGGGGCACGTCGTCGAGGTCGAGGATTTTGGCCGCGGCATCCCGGTGGACTACAACCAAAGCGAAAAGCGCTGGAACTGGGATCTCGTCTTCTGCGAGCTGTACGCCGGCGGCAAATACGGCGAGGGCGACGGCACCTATGATTTCTCGCTCGGCCTCAACGGGCTTGGCCTGTGCGCCACGCAGTACGCGAGCGCCTGGATGACCGCCGACATTTACCGTGACGGCTTCCACTACCATCTCGATTTCAAAAAGGGAAAAAACGTCGGCGGCCTGCAAAAGGAGGCGTTCTCCGGCAGGCGCACCGGCACCGTCATCCGCTGGCTGCCCGATACCGCCGTGTTTACCGATATCGCCGTGCCCGCCGAGACCTTTCAGGACATGCTCAAGCGGCAGGCGGTCGTCAACGCCGGCGTCACGCTTGTATTCACCGACAAAAGCGGAGCGCGCGCCGAAAAGACCGAGTATTACTACGAGAACGGCATCGCCGACCACGTCGCCGAGCTGGCGGGGGACACCGCGCTCACGCCGGTGCACGTCTGCGCCGGCTCCGCCACCGGGCGCGACCGCGAGGATCAGCCCGACTACCAGGTGCGCATGAACGTGGCGTTCTGCTTTTCGAACAGTGTGCAGGCGCTGGAATACTACCACAATTCCAGCTGGCTCGAGCACGGCGGCAGCCCCGACCGCGCCGTGCGGGTGGCCTTTGTCAACCAGATCAACGCCTGGCTCAAGAACAAGGGCCTCTTCAAAAAGAACGAGAGCGCCGTCACGTTCGCCGATGTGCAGGACTGCCTGCTGCTCGTCTCCTCCAGTTTTTCCACCCGCACCAGCTACGAGAACCAGACCAAAAAGGCCATCACCAACAAGTTCGTCGCGCAGGCGATGACGGAATTCCTCAAGCACCAGCTCGAGGTCTATTTCATCGAGCACCCCGACGAGGCCGAGAAGGCCTGCAAGCAGGCGCTCATCAACAAGCAGAGCCGCGAGCATGCCGAAAAGGCGCGCATCACCATCAAAAAGACCATCACCCAGCAGATGGATCTCGCCAACCGCGTGCAGAAATTCGTCGACTGCCGCTCGAAGGATGCCTCCAGGCGCGAGCTCTACATCGTCGAGGGCGATTCCGCCATGGGCGCCGTCAAGCAGAGCCGTGATTCCGAGTTTCAGGCCGTCATGCCGGTGCGCGGCAAGATCCTCAACTGCCTCAAGGTCGACTACGCGCGCATCTTCAAAAGCGATATCATCACCGACCTCATCCGCGTCATGGGCTGCGGCGTCGAGCTGGGCGGGCGGCAGAACAAGGACCTTGCCAGCTTCAACCTCGAGAACCTGCGCTTCAACAAGGTCGTCATCTGCACCGACGCCGACGTCGACGGCTACCAGATCCGCACGCTGGTGCTGGCCATGCTCTACCGCCTGACGCCCACGCTCATCAACGAGGGCTATGTCTACATCGCCGAGAGCCCGCTGTACGAGATCAACACAAAATCCAAGACCTATTTCGCCTACACCGAGCCGGAGAAGGCCGATATCCTGCGCCGCATCGGCACGGAGAAATACACCATCCAGCGCTCCAAGGGTCTTGGCGAGAACGACCCCGAGATGATGTGGCTGACGACGATGAGCCCCGCCAGCCGCCGGCTCATCCAGGTCATGCCGACCGACGCCCGCCGCACCGCCGAGGTGTTCGATCTGTGGCTGGGCAACAATTTGCAGGGCCGCAAGGACTACATCGCCGCCCACGGCGCCGAGTACCTTGACGACCTGGACGTTTCCTGAATGCCCACAGAGCCGTAGGGCGGGACGCCCCATCCCGCCGCAAAACAACGCCCCGCCCATTCTTTTTCCGCAAAGGTGAACAACATGCCCAAACGTGTCCGCCCCAAAAAGGCCGCCCCGGTGGCCGCCCGCCCGCAGCTCGGCGACAATGTCGAGATCATGAGCGCCGGGCAGGTGATCGCCAGCCCCATCACCGAGACGCTTGAAACCAACTATATGCCCTATGCGATGAGCGTCATCGTCTCCCGCGCGCTGCCGGAGATCGACGGCTTCAAGCCCGCCCACCGCAAGCTGCTCTATACCATGTACGGCATGGGGCTGCTCAAGGGCCCGCGCAGCAAATCCGCCAACATCGTGGGCAGCACCATGCACCTCAACCCCCACGGCGACGCCGCCATCTACGATACCATGGTGCGCATGGGCCGCAGCAACGAGAGCCTGCTCGTGCCCTTTGTGGACAGCAAGGGCAACTTCGGCAAGGCGTACAGCCGCGATATGGCCTACGCGGCCGCCCGCTATACCGAGGCCCGCCTTGAGCCCGTGTGCGAGGAGCTGTTCCGCGATATCGATAAAGAAACGGTGGATTTCGTGCCCAACTATGACGGCACCACCACCGAGCCGACGCTGCTGCCCGTCACGTTCCCGACCATTTTGGCCAACAACACGCTGGGCATCGCCGTCGGCATGGCGTCCAACATCTGCTCCTTCAACCTGCGGGAGCTGTGCGCCGCCACCGTCGCGCTGATGAAGGACGAAAACGCCGACCTGCGCCAGATCCTGCCGGCGCCGGATTTCGTCGGCGGCGGGGCCATCCTCTACGACGCCGCCGAGATGGAGAGCGTGCTTGAGACCGGGCGCGGCAGCATCCGCGTGCGCGCCAAATGGAACTATGACAAGGCCGGCAACTGCATCGAGATCACCCAGATCCCGCCCACGACCACGGTCGAGGCCATCATGGACAAGATGGCCGAGCTCGCCAGGTCGAACAAGCTGCGCGAGGTGAACAATGTCCTCGATCTGAGCGACCTCAACGGCCTCAAGCTCACGCTGGAATTAAAGCGCGGGCAGGAGCCCGAAAAGCTGATGAACCGCCTGTTCCGCCAGACCCCGCTCGAGGACAGCTTTGCCTGCAACTTCAACCTGCTCATCGGCGGCCAGCCGCAGGTGCTGGGCGTGCGGCAGATCCTGCGGGAGTGGACGGCCTTCCGCGCCGAGTGCGTGCGCCGCCGCACCTACCACGAGCTCGAGGGCAGGCAAAAGCGCCTGCACCTGCTGCGCGGCCTCGAGAGCATCCTGCTCGACATCGACAAGGCCATCCGCATCGTGCGCGAGACCGAGGAGGAGGCCGAGGTCGTGCCCAACCTGATGATCGGCTTCGGCATCGACGAGACGCAGGCCGAATATGTGGCCGAGATCAAGCTCCGCCATCTCAACCGCGAGTATATCTTAAAGCGCACCGCCGAGACCGAGCAGCTCGAAAAGGACATCGCCGACCTTGAGGATATCCTCAAGCGCCCGGCGCGCATCGACCGCATCATCATCGCCGAGCTGGACGCCGTGGCCCAAAAATACGGCCAGCCGCGCCGCAGCGAGATCCTCTACGACGTCGCGCCCGCCGCGCCGGAGGAGGAAAGCGCCGCGCCGGTGCCGGACTACGCCGTCACGCTGTTTTATACCCGCGAGGGCTACTTTAAAAAGATCACCCCGCAGAGCCTGCGCATGTCGGGCGAGCAGAAGCTCAAGGACGGCGACGAGATCGTGCTGACGGTCGAGGCGACCAACGCCACCGAGCTGCTGTTCTTTACCAACCGCTGCCAGGTCTACAAATCCCGCGTTGCCGATTTTTCTGACGGCAAGGCGAGCGTTTTGGGCGATTACGTCGCCTCGACCCTGGGCATGGAGGAGGGCGAAGTGCCCGTCGCCATGGTGCCCACGACCGATTACAAGGGCTGGGTGCTCTTCTTCTTCCAGAACGGCAAGTGCGCCAAGGTGCCGCTCGAAAGCTACCGCACCAAACAAAACCGCCGCAAGCTGCTCAACGCTTACAGCGACAAGGCCGAGCTGGCCGCCCTGCTGCCCCTGCGCTCCGAGACGGAGCTCGCCGTCTACACGAGCGCCGGGCGCCTGCTGCTGGCCGGCAGCGCCCTCATCGCGGCCAAGGCGGCGCGCGATACCGTCGGCGTCAACGTCATCACGCTCAAGCGCGGCGCGCGCATCACCCGCGTGGTGCCGGCGGCGGGGCTGGAGCTCTCGGACGACCACCGCTACCGCGTGCGCAAGCTGCCGGCCACGGGCGCCCTGCTCAAGACCGAGGACACCGCCGAGCAGCTCACGCTGTAAAAATTCTGCTTGCATTTTGTACGGCGCTGTGCTATACTAGCCGTTGCATCCTGCTATAAAGGAGTTTTTTCCATGAACGTATATGAGATCGTCCTCGGCGTCGTGCTCATCCTCGCCTCGCTGCTCATCATCCTCGTCACCCTGCTGCAGCAGCAAAAGGGGCAGGGCCTCTCCTCTGCCATCATGGGCGACAACAGCCTGATGGCCGCCGGTCGCGCCCGCGGCAACGAGGCAAAGCTGGCCCAGATCACCAAGATCAGCGGCGTGGTGCTGTTCGTCATCGCGCTCGTCGTCTGCGTGCTCAGCGCGCGCCTGTAAACGGTTTTCGGCATCCAATCGAATTCGGCAGCCCGCGGCAATGCGCTGCGGGCTGCTTTTCTGTGGCTTGCAAGGGGAAAGTATGGAACAGCAGCAGCTTGAACAAAAGATCCTGCGTGCGCTCGCGCGCCGACCGCACACGGCGGCCCAGCTGCAAAACAACCTGCAGGTGCCCGGCGCGCAGCTGCGGCAGGCGCTCGCCGCGCTGGCAGCGCGCGGGCAGGTGGTGCAGCAGGGCGGGCAGTACGCGGCGGGGCAGGGGAGCGCGGCGCAAAGGCCCGCCGGCATCCCCTGCACGCTGACCAGGCTGGCGCCGCGCTTCGGCTTTGCCGCGCGGAGCGACGGCATGGGCGAGATCTTCATCCCGGGCCGCTTTTTGCAGGGCGCCATGCCGCAGGACGCCCTGCTCGTGCGCCCGCTGCCGGAGGAGCCCGGCGCCCAGCCGGGCGCGAAACAATGCGGCGAGGTCATCGCCGTCACGGCGCCGCAGAGGCGGCTGGCCGGCACCTTTGCGCTGGATGAGCTGCGCCGGCCTGCCATCGAGCCGGACGGCTGCCCCGGCGTGCTCATCCCGGTGCAGCCGGGCGGTACGCTGGGCGCCGTGCCGGGGGAAAAGGTCGGCGCGGTATTCACCGCCCGCGGCGCCCGCCATGCGGAGCACCGCGCCGCCGTGACCGAGCGCTTCGGCACCGCCGCGCGCGCCGCCGCCTGCGCGCAGGCCGTGCTGTTCGGCGCCGGCGTGCAGACGTCGTTCCCGCCCGCGGTACACACCGAGGCGGACGCCCTGCCCGCCGCCGTGGATGCCGCCGCGGCCCTCGCTGACGGTCGCCGCCTCGACCTGCGCGGCGTGCCGGTCTTTACGGTGGACAGCGCCTCCACCCGCGATATCGACGATGCCGTCAGCGTGCGCGCGCTCGCCGGCGGCGGGTTCGAGCTCGGCGTACACATCGCCGATGTCAGCCACTATGTGCGCCCCGGCACCGCGCTGGACGCCGAGGCACAGGCCCGCGGCACCAGCCTCTACTATGCCGACAGCGTCGTTCCCATGCTGCCGGCGGCACTGTCCAACGGCATCTGCTCCCTCAACGAGGGCGCCGACCGCCTTGCGTTCACCTGCCTGATGCGGCTGGACGACGCTGGCACGCTGACCGATTACCGCTTCGTCAAAAGCCTTGTGCGCAGCCGCGTCAAGGGCGTCTACGCGGAGCTCGACCGCCTGCTCGCGGGCGGCGGCGACAGGGCGCTGCAAACAAAATACGCCGCTGTCCTCTCCCAGCTGCCGGCCATGCGGGCCCTCTACGAAAAGCGGCTGGCCCTGCGCCGCGCGCGCGGCGGCATGGAGCTGGACAGCGCCGAGGCCAAGCTGGTTTTGGACGAAAACGGCTGCTGCGTCGACGTCGTCAAGGCCGAGCGCGGCACAGCCGCGGCCATCATCGAGGAGTTCATGCTGCTGGCCAACCAGTGCGCGGCGGCAGCCGGGCGCGCGGCGCGCGTGCCGTTCGTCTACCGCGTGCATGAGCCGCCGGACGCCCTCCGGCTCGAAAAGCTGCGCGCCATGCTCGCCGCCTGCGGCATCGCGGCGCCGTTCGCCGGCGCCGTGCCCACCCAGCGCGAGCTGGCCGCCCTGCTGGAGTCGACCCGCGCGCTGCCCGTCGGCCCGGCGGTGCACACGGCGGTGCTGCGCGGCATGCAGCGCGCACGCTACGCGCCGCAGGCGCTCGGCCATTACGGGCTGGCCCTGGCCGATTACGCGCATTTCACCAGCCCCATCCGCCGCTACCCCGACCTTGCCGTGCACCGCATCCTGACCGATGTGCTCTGCGGCACGCCGCGGGAGCGTATGGTGGAAAACTACACCGAATACGCCGCCCATGCCGCCGCCCAGGGCACCGCGCGCGAGGGCCTTGCCGCCGAGCTCGAGCGCCGCATCGAAGACCTCTACAAGGCCGAGTGGGCGCATGCCCATCTCGGCGAGATCCGCCCCGGCGCCGTCTCGGGCGTGACGCCGCACGGCGTGTTCGTGCGGCTTGAAAACACCGTCGAGGGCTTTGTGCCGGCGGCTGCCCTGTGCGAGGGCGAGGCCGAGGTACAGGATGGCGTGCGCCTGCACGACCCGCGCACCGGCAAAAGCTGGATGCTCGGCGACGCCATGCCGGTGCGCCTTTGCGCCGCCGACGTGCCGCTGGGCCGCGTCGACCTGGAGCCCGCGGGATAGAAGAATGCGCTTTTGCGCCCTCTGGAGCCGTAGGGCGGGATGCCCTCACCCCGCCGCCGATGGGAACGAAAGAGGCGTTTTTGCGCCCTTTGGAGCCGTAGGGCGGGGTGCCCTCATCCCGCCGTCGATGGGAACGAAAGAGGCGTTTTTGCGTCCTTTGGAGCCGTAGGGCGGGATGCCCTCATCCCGCCGCCGATGGGAACGAAAGAGGCGTTTTTGCGTCCTTTGGAGCCGTAGGGCGGGATGCTCACATCCGGCCGCCGGTGGGAACGAAAGAG
>CANRBN010000067.1 GCA_947628865.1 uncultured Gemmiger sp. | reverse complement strand
GGCGGGACGCGAACGCCAACGTCGTGCTCAACCAGCTGTACCGCTTCACCCAGCTGCAGGACACCGTCGGCGTCATTCTGCTGGCGCTCGACGACAAGACGCCGAAGATCATGTCGCTCAAGACGATGATGGAGCGGTATCTTGATTTCCAGATGCAGGTCATCCGCCGGCGCACCGCCTTTGACCTCAAAAAGGCCGAGGAGCGCGCCCACATCCTCGAGGGCCTGCGCCGCGCCGTGGACATCGTCGACGAGATCATCGCGACCATCCGCGCCTGCAAGGGCGGCTTCGCCGAGGCCCGCACCGCGCTGATGGAGCGGTTCGGCTTTGACGAGCCGCAGGCCGACGCCATCGTCAAGCTGCAGCTGGGCCGTCTGGCCGGGCTGGAGATATTAAAGATCGACGAGGAGCTCGGCCAGCTCAGGGCCTCCATCGAGGATTACCGCGATATTTTGGAAAACGACGCCCACGTCAAGCGCATCGTGTGCGAGGATCTGACCGCCCTGCGCGAAAAATACGGCGACGACCGCCGCACCTCCATCGAGGCGGTCTCGGGCGAGGTGGACATCGAGGATCTCATCCCGCAAAAGACCTGCGTGTTCACCCTCACGCACGCGGGGTATATCAAGCGCGTCGGCGCCGAGACCTACCAGGCGCAGAACCGCGGCGGGCGCGGCATCCAGGGCATGACGCACAAGGAGGAGGATCTCATCGAGGAGCTGTTCATCGGCTCCAGCCACGACCACATGCTGTTCATGACCGACAAGGGCCGCGTCTACCGCCTCAAGGGCTATCAGGTGCCGGAGGGCAGCCGCACCGCGCGCGGCAGCCATGTCGCGAACCTGCTGCCGCTGCAGGAGGGGGAAAAGGTCTCCAACCTCATGCGCGAGCCCGCCGGCATCAACGAAGATACGCATTTTATCACGATGGTCACCCGGCAGGGCGTGATCAAGCGCACGCCGCTTTCGGCGTTCCGCAACATCCGCAAGGTGGGGCTTGCCGCCATCGACCTCGACGAGGGCGACAGCGTCGTCTGGTGCCACCTGACCGGCGGCCATGACGAGCTCATCGTCGCCACGCACGGCGGCAACGCCATCCACATCAGCGAGCAGAGCGCCCGCGCCATGGGCCGCGGCGCCCGCGGCGTGCGGGTCATCCGCCTGGACGGCGGGGACTGGGTCGTCGGCGTCGGGCTGTGCCGGCCCGGGGCCACGCTCGTCACCGTCAGCGAGGACGGCAAGGGCCGCCGCACGCCCATCGAGGAGTACCGCGTGACCAACCGCGGCGGCAAGGGCATCCGCAACTATGGCCGCGGCGGCGTGGCCGGCATCAAGGTGGTGGATGAGGAGGACGACCTCATCCTTATCAGCCGGGAGGGCATCCTGATCCGCATGCATGCCGCCGACATCACCCGCCAGAGCCGCTACGGCGGCGGCGTGCGCGTGATGCGCCTGGTGGCCGGAGACAAGGTGATGACGGTGGCCCGCGCCACAAAGGACAACGCCCCGCCGCCGGAATTGCGGGCCGAGACCGCCGCGCAGGAGCCGTCCGGCGAGTGATACGCCCCGATAAAAACGATTTGCCCCCGGCCAATGGCCGGGGGTTTTGCGCAGGGCGCAAACGAACGCGGAGCGTTCGTCAGACCGTCGAAAAACCATAAGCAAGCATCTCCCTGCGGCGGCCTGAGGGCAGGCCGCCCTACGTTTGCAACGAAGATGCAATAGATTTGAGACCGTAGGGCGGGGTCCCCTGACCCCGCCGGGATTTAGTGGGCTCTTTTTTGACACGCTGACGAACGCGGAGCGTTCGTTCCGAAATTGGCGGCGCACGAACGTGCGCCATCGGGGCGCCGGGGGGCCCCGTTTTGCGGCGGCATGAGGGCATGCCGCCCTACGGCGCGGAGATGGCAGGATTTGAGATTGTAGGGGGCGGCGATCTCCGCGCCAAGAGCCGCCCTGCGGGCGGTTGCGCTCCGAAACGCCTCGCTGCGACTCGGCGTCCCCGACGCCCCGCGAGCTTGCGGTTTTGACTTGCTTGCGTTTTTTGTTCCTTTTCGTGACCGAAAAGGAACCGAAAAGGTCCGGCCGATTTCGACGCGGCCGGCGCACGACCAAAGGGGGGCGCCCCTTTGGAATCCCCCGCGAAAATGGGGAACATGGCGGTTTCCGGCGGTTTACATCCGCCCATCCGCCGCGCACCGCCACCTCGCGGCGGCGCGCACGCTCTGCGGCTCCGCTCTCCGGGGCCGACTCTCAATCTGCCAACCAGCTCTTGCTTCCCAACGGTTTGTAGGGGGCGGCGTCCCCGACGCCCCGCGGCGGGGTGAGGGCACCCCGCCCTACAATCTCAGCCCTACAATCTCAGGGGCGGGCGTCGGTGATGGCAAAGCCGCAGTCGGCAAAAAAGCGCAGCGCGGCGTCCAGCCAGCCGGGCACATCCCAGCTGACATCCGGCACGTCACAGGCCGGGTAGACCATCGCGTCGGCGGTCGAGAGCCCGTGCCGCCCGTGGCGGTAGATGTGCAGCGCAAAATCCACCCCGGCCTCGCACAGGGCCTGCCCCAGCACCAGCGTGCCGCAGCTGGGCACGGCGCCATCGTCCCGCGTGTGCCACAAAAACACCGGCGGCATGTCGGGGCGCACGAGCGCCTCCAGCGAGAGGCGCTTTTTGAGCGCCGGGTCGCCGCCGGTGATGTTCTCGATGCTCTCGTCGTGCGTGGGCGCGTGCCCCAGCGTGACCGGGTAGCACAGCGCCAGCGCGTCGGGGCGCAGCAGCGCCGCGGGGCCGATGTCGGCCACCTCCGGCGCGTCGTACAGCGTGCCGAGCGTGCCGCACAAATGCCCCCCGGCGGAAAAGCCCAGCGCCGCCACCATCTGCGGGTCGACCTCGCAGTCGGCGGCGCGCTCGCGGATGGCGCGCATGGCGAACGCGGCCTCCCGCAAAGCGACCGGGAACGCGTGCGGCGCGCAGGAGTAATCGAGCACAAAGGGCACATACCCCGCCGCCGCAAAGCGCAGCGCCACCGGCTCGGCCTCGCGCGGGCTCGTCCAGCGGTAGGCGCCGCCCGGCAGGATGAGCACCGCGGGCCGCCGCCGCGCGGCGCTGACCTTGGCCGGCGTTTCGGTCACCCAGGCGCGCAGCACGCCGGCGGCGCCCGCCGGGCGCGGCAGCGCGTAGGCCCTGTAAAGATCCAGCGTGACGGTCCGCATACCGTGCATCACCCCTCAAGCGATCTGGCCCTATCATAGCCCATCCGCCCCGCCGCGTCAAGCCCGCCGCCCATGGCGCCCATGCCGCCCATGGCGGCGAGGTCGAGCCCCTCGGCGGGGATGAGCGCGTCGGGCGCCTGCCGCTGGGCCTCGGTCGTGGCGGGCACCGTGCCCGCCAGCTGGCCCTGCACGCTCTCGGCCCGCAGCGCGAGAAATTGCCGCAGCGCCGCCACGCCGGCGGTGAACTCTTCACCGGTGCAGAACGCCGTGGGATCCTTTTCGACATACGGGGCGATCAGCGCCTGCGTCTCGGTGACGAGCGCGTCCAGCGCGCCGTCGGCGAGCTGCCGCAAAAATTCGGCGTACAGGGCGTGGTACTGCTCGGTGGCCGCCGCGTCGGCAAAGACCCAGCTCTGCATCGGGCGGTCGGTGAGGGCCTCGTCGATGGGATCGTTGACGGCGCTCGCGGCGTCGCCGCCGCCAAAGCCGCCAAAGGCAAGGTTATAGTCCCACGGCAGCATGGACAGGCGGCCATCCTGCTCATAGAGGTAGTAGTTGTGCACCATCTGGCCGGTGTAGCTGTCGTCATTGCAGACGAAATCGTGCACGACGAGATAGCGCAGCACGGCCTCTTTGTCGAGCGCCTGCGCAGGGTCGCTGCCGCTCAGGGTCTTGAGCGCGGCGATCAGGCGCGCCTTGTCGGCGGCGGTCACGTCGGTCTTGGCGTTGTCAAAGATGTTGGGGTAGCTGGCGGGGTCGTCGTCGATGTATTGCAGCCGGACATCGGCGCTGCCCATGCCGCTGCCCATGCCGCCGAACCCGCCCCTGCCGTTCAGGCCGCCCCTGCCGCCCATGCCGTTTTCGGGGCGCCCGGGCCTGCCGCCCTGCATGCCGTCGGGCAGCTGCGGGGCGTCGCCGTCGGGCATCTGCGGGGCCTCGCCGTCGGGCAGCTGCGGGGTCTCGCCGTCGGGCAGCTGCGGGGTCTCGCCGTCGGGCAGCTGCGGGGCTTCACCGTCGGGCATCTGCGGGGCGTCGCCGGTTTGCGCCGGCGCGTCCGCGTCCGCATTCGGCAGGGCGTCGCCGAACGTGAAGTCCCGCCCGTTGCCGCGGCCCCCGCCGGCCTCGGCGCTGTCGGGCTTGTAGAGCGCGCCGGCGTTCTGGCCGTAGTTGCGGGCGAGGAAGCTGTCCTCGATGCCCTCGACCGCGAGATACAGCCCCCAGTCCTCGCCGTTGACGGTGACCCACGCGTAGCTGCACAGCGGCGCCGCCACGCCGAAATCGCCCATCAGGCGGTAGACGAGGTAGTCCTTCATGCAGGTGTTGTCCTGGATGAGGTTGTTGAGGCTCAGCTTATCCAGCCCGTGCCAGGTCTTTCCGTCCTCGTAATGGTCGAACTCCAGCTTGAAGCTGTAGCGGCTGCTGCCGGTCTGCGCCACCTGGCGCAGGCTCGTGTTGCCCTTGGCGCGCAGGCCGACGTTGCGGCTCGCCTCGCCGTCGATGATGACGGCGCAGGGGGTGTATTCCTCGCTCTCGGCGTCCCGCAAGAAGCCGTCCCAATCGTCAACGACGAGGTCGACGGTGTGCACGCTGGCGGTGTCGAACAAGCGCTCCTCGTAGCCGAGCGCGGCGGGCGCGGCGTCCGGCACCGCCGCCGCGAAGGCGTACAGCGCCAGCGTCAGCGCGAGCGCCAGGCACAGCGCCAGGCAGCACACGCGGTCGATGTGCTTGTGGGTGGACACGGCGCGCCCCCCTTTCAGCCCATGTATTCGCCGTTGTAGCTGACGAGCACGGCGCTCTCAACGCCCGGCAGGGCGGCCAGCGCGTTGACGAAATCGGTATCGTCCGATCTCAGGCGCACCTCGGCGTCCAGCTCCACGCAGCCGGCGCGCACCGTCTTGCTCTTGACGGCAAAGCGCTTGACCTGCCCGCGCAGATACTCGCCGGCGCGGCGCTCGGCCTCGCTGTCCGCGCAGCGCAGCACGACGATGCAGGGCTCCGCCGCCGGCTTTTTGTTGGCGAACACCAGCAGCATGCCGCCGATGAGCGCGCTGCCGAACACCGCCAGCGGGATGAGCCCCGCCGCCAGCACGATGCCGACCGCGATGCTCCAGAAGAGAAACGCGATGTCCAGCGGCTCCTTGATGGCGGCGCGGAAGCGCACGATGGACAGCGCGCCCACCATGCCGAGCGACAAAACGACGTTGGAGGTCACGGCCAGGATGACGAGCGCGGTGATCATCGTCAGCGCCACGAGCGTGACGCCGAAGCTGGAGGAATACTGCACGCCGGCAAAGGTCTTTTTGTAGATGAAAAAGATGAACAGCCCCAGCAAAAAGGCCGTCACGAGCGCGAGCGTCATGTCCAGCAGGCTGACGCCGGTGATGTTCTCGAGGAAGCTCGAGCGGAAAATGTCCTGAAAGGTCAGCATACAAAGGTCTCCTTTTCTTTGTTGGTTCGTTAAAAACGGCGGGCAAGTCTAGTAGTCATAGCGGCGGCAGGCCGCGTATTTGGAAAAGGCCGAGGCCCGGCAGTGGGGCAGCTGCACGGCGCCGCGCACAAGGTCGGGCAGAAAGGCGCCCCATTTGACCTCCAGCACCACGCCGGCGTCGGGCGCCGGCAGCGTGACGGCCCCGGGGTCAAGGAAGCCCAGCCCGCGCAGCCCGGTGCGGATGTCCCGGTCGAGCGTGACGCGCACGTCGCCCGGGCCGTAGACGAACGCCTCGCGCGTGTAATCGACCAGCGTGCGCGGCGCAAGGCCCTGCCGGCGCATCTTGGCGGCGAGCTCGCGCACGAGCGGGGCGGGGTGGGCGGGCATCCACGCGGTATCGCCGGCGAGCAGGCGCGCGACCTCCTCCCGCGTCACGGCGGCCTGCTGCTTTTCGCACAAGGAACCGCGCTTGACCTTTTTTTCCAGATGGATCAGCGTCGGATCGCCGTTATACAGGCGCAGGCGGAATTTCTCGCGCACTGGCACGCCGTCCAGCTTTTCGCGCAGGGCCTTGTCGGCAAAGTTGTCAAAATACAGGCTGCGCACGGCGTACACGCCGTCCGGGGCGTGCGGGTCGGGCGTCAGCAGCGCCGCAAGGGCTGAAAAAACGCCCCGCGCATCTGCGCGGGGCGCCGCCTCAGACTGTCGAAAAACCATAAGCAAGCATCTCCCTGCGGCGGCCTGAGGGCAGGCCGCCCTACGTTTGCAACGAAGATGCAATGGATTTGAGACCGTAGGGCGGGGTCCCCTGACCCCGCCGGGATTTAGTGGGCTCTTTTTTGACACGCTGAAACGCCCCGCGCATCTGCGCGGGGCGTTTGCGGTGGCAGGCGTGGTCAGTCGTCCATATCCTCAAAGGCGGCAAGGCCCTTTTTGCTCTCGGGCTTGACGTCGCCGTGGCGCACGAACAGCATGGTGACAAAGCTGCACGCCACAAAGAACGCCGCGTAGGGGAACAGCGTGTGATACCCCACATGCTGCAAGAGCCACCCGGCCACGACCGGCGTGATGACCTGCGCCAGCATCGAGGCGGTGTAGTAGTAGCCGGTGAATCTGCCCACGTCGCTGCCGCGGCACATCTCGACGACCATCGGCAGGCTGTTGACGTTGATGGCCGCCCAGGCAAGCCCCACGAGCGCGAAGGCCGCGTACATCACCGGCGTGATGGTATGGGCGTTGGCGGTGAGGAGATACCCGGCCAGAAAGCAGCCCGCCAGCAGCACCACGCCGGCCTGGATGGTGCGCCTGCGGCCGATGCGCGCGGCCAGCGCGCCGATGGGGATGTAGCTGACGATGGCGCCCGCCGTCGCCACCAGCAGGCAGGTGGAGGCGCCGCCCAGCCCCTCGCCCATGACGCGGGCCACATAGGTGGTGAACCAGGTGGTCACGCCGTTGTAGCCGGCGAACCACAGCGCGATGGAGGCGAGCAGAAAGCCCAGGCTGCGCTTGACCGGGGCGGGCAGGATCTCGCCGCCGGCGCCGTCGTCCTCGGCAAGGTTCCACTCGGGGTGCTCCGCCTCGAGCGCGCGGTTCGCGGCGGCGAGCTTCGGCTCCTGGATGGTGAAGAACAGCACCGCCACGGCCACGGCCATGATGCCCCCGACGACGAGGAACAGGGGCCGGTAGTCGACATGCGCGAGGCCCTGCACCCTGGACGTGGGGTAGAGCACCGCCGCCACGCCGAGATAGAGGATGCCGCCCAGGGCGCCCATCAGGTTGATGATGGCGTTGCCGCGGCTGCGCAGGGGCTTGGGCGTCACGTCCGGCATCAGCGCCACCGCCGGCGAGCGGTAGGTGCCCATCGCGACGAGCAGCAGCCCCAGCACGAGGATGAAGCTCAGCAGCTTGAACGGCGCGGCCTCGGCCGCGTAGGAATTGTCGAGCACCGGCAGCAGGTTCATCAAAATGATGGCCGCCGCCGTGCCGGCGAGGATGTAGGGCATGCGCCTGCCGAGCCTCGTGCTCGTGCGGTCGGACAGGCCGCCGAACACCGGCAGCAGGAACAGCGCGAGCACGTTGTCCGCCGCCATGATGACGCCGGTCAGCGATTCGGCCAGGCCGAACGTATTGCGCAGCAGCAGCGGGATGACATTGTCATACATCTGCCAGAAGGCGCTGATGGATAAAAACGCAAGGCCGACGAGCACCGTGCGCTTGTTGTCGAGCTTGAGGGCGTTCATAAGGGGGGCCTCCTTTCCTGCGTGCGGGCGTTTTGGCGGGAATTTTTCTCAGTATACCATATTTTTTGCCGCTTGCCAAGGCTTTTTGCCGCCAAAACGCGGTTTTTTTGCCGCCTTGACTTGAGAGCCCCCCGATGGTAGGATAAAGCCAAGGACCGGGGCGCCGTGCGCCGCGAAGAAAGGGAGCCCGCCGATGAAAAAGATCCTGCTACTGGCGACCGGCGGCACCATCGCCAGCCGCCCCACGCCGCGCGGGGCGCTGGCCCCCGCCATCGACGCCGCCGAGCTTTTGCGCTTTGTGCCGGAGCTGCGCGAGGTCTGCGCCGTGGAGGCGCGGCAGCTGTTCAACCTGGATTCCACCGACGTCGGCCCCGCGCAGTGGCTGGCGGCGGCGCGGGCCATCCGCGAGGCGTACGGGGCGTTCGACGGCTTTGTCATCACCCACGGCACCGACACGATGGCCTACACCGCCGCGGCGCTGAGCTACCTTGTGCAGGACACGGCCAAGCCCATCGTGCTGACCGGGAGCCAGCGCTCGGTCTATGTGCGCGATACCGACGCCCGCACCAACCTGCTGTGCGCGTTCCGCTACGCCGCCGCCGACGGCGCGTGGGGCGTGCAGATCGTGTTTGACGGCAAGGTGATCCTGGGCACCCGCGCGCGCAAGGTGCGCAGCAAGAGCTACAACGCGTTCCAGAGCATCGACTGGCCCGAGAGCGCCGTTTTCCGCGACGGGACGCTCATCCCCTTTCTGCCGGCGCCCGCCCGCGCCGGCCCCGTCCGCTTTTATGACCGGCTGGAGGCGCGGGTGTTCGTCTTGCGGCTGCTGCCGGGCATGACGGCGCGGGCGCTCGAGCTGCTGCGCCCGCACTACCGCGCGCTGGTGCTCGAGGGGTTTGGCGTCGGCGGGCTGCCGGGCGGCGCGGGCGGCGCGCTGCTGGCGGCTGTGGACGCCTGGCTGCGGGACGGGCGGCTGGTCGTGTTCTCGACCCAGGTGCAGCACGAGGGCAGCGACCTGTCGGTGTATGAGGTGGGCCGCATCGCCAGGGAGCTGCCCGGCGTGCTCGAGGCGCGCGACATGACGCCGGAGGCCGTCGTGACCAAGCTGATGTGGGCGCTGGGCCAGTGCGGCGATGCGGTCGGCGCCGCCCGGCTGTTCCAAACGCCCGTCCAGTTCGACCTCCTCGTGTAAACGCGGGAAAAATGCGATGCCCCCGACCGTTCGGTCGGGGGCATTGCGGTCTGTCAAAAAAACCGCAGGCAGGGAGCTTTCCGCGGCGGACGGAGGGCTGGCCGCCCTACGGCGTTGATGTGGCACGGCTTGAGATTGCGGGGCGGGGTCGAGCTCTCAGCGCACGTCCTCGCGCAGGGAGCCGTC
>CANRBN010000066.1 GCA_947628865.1 uncultured Gemmiger sp. | reverse complement strand
TGCAGGCAGAAGCAGCCCGGCTTCGGGCGGGAATTCGCCGCCGCGGCGGCGGGCGGCGTCGGGTTTTACGTTTTGCTGCCGCTGGGCATCTACATCGCCAGCTACCTGCCCTATACCTGGCGCGACGCGGATTTTGGCCTTGCGCAGTGGTGGCAGGCGCAGCTCGCGATGTTCCGCTACCATTCGGCGCTCGAGTCCGCCCACCCGTTCGAGAGCCGCTGGTACACCTGGCTTTTGGGCCTGCGCCCGGTGTGGTATTATTCAAACGGCGCGCTGCCCGCCGGGCTGCACGGTACCATCGCGGGGCTGGCCGGGCCGGTCATCACGCTGGCGGGGCTCGCGTGCGTGATCCTGCTGCTGTGGCGGCAGATCTCAGGCGGCGGCAGCCGCGCCGGCGCCGCCGTGCTGATCCTGTACGCCGCGCAGCTGCTGCCGTGGATGCTCGTCACCCGCTGCACGTTTTTGTACCACTATTTCCCCAGCCTGATGTTCTGCCTGGCGGCCGTGGTGCTCGTGCTGGCCCGCATGCGGGATGAGCGCCGCGCCAAGCGCATCGGCGCCGGGCTGTGCCTGGTCTCGCTGGCGGTGTTCATCGCGTATTACCCCGCCATCTCCGGCCTGCCGGTGCCGAACGCCTGGGCCGACGCCCTGCGCGTGCTGCCCAGCTTCGGGTTTTGAGGGAAGAGAACAAAGAACGGGCTGGAAAAGGCTCTTGACGCAGACTTCTGAAACGGAAAATCTTGAGACAGGTACGATCCTGAACGGAAAAACAAACAAAAGACCACACAAAAGGCAAGACTTTTCGTGCGGTCTTTTTTTACGGTGCTCCAACAAAGCTGTTCGGGTCATTCTTTATCGGCAAAGAATTGCTCAAAGATCGCCTTTGCGATTTTTGAGGCCAGGAGAGGCGGCACAGCATTTCCGATCGCTTTTCTGATATCGCCCCAATTACCGAAAAACACAAATTCATCCGGAAAAGACTGCGCCCGTGCTGCTTCGCGAATGGTAAGAGATCTCGTGGAGGTCGGATGGACATTTCTACAGCCGGAGATCATGCTGAAATTGGTCGAAATGGTCGAGCAAGGTTCATTCCACAGGATCCTTTTATAGGTCGTATTAAAACCGCTTGGAGGTCGCAGCGCCGGATCGGCGTTTTCGTGAGCGCTGCATCCCTCGGGGACATCCCTGAGCCATCGAATCACATGCTCAGGATGAACGATGCTCCAATGCAACGGGTCAGAAGACCGCTCGCCCGATTCAAGCTCATCCAGATCAAAGGTCGCGTCCTTAAATGTGCGTTTTTCTTTCAACTCAAAAAGCGTGTTCCCTTGTGAAGCATCAGCAAATTTGTTTTCCGGAAAACGAAAAGGCTTTTTCAGATCGTTTCGCACCCCAACAAGGATGATCCGCTCTCTTGACTGGGGAACGCCATAGTCACAAGCGTTGAGCTCTTTTCCTGTTATGCTGTACCCTGCCTGAGAAAAGCCCTTTGTGATGTGTTCGATAAAAAGCGTACCGTCAGGTGCTTTCATTGAAGTGAGCAGCCTGACATTCTCCAACACGAACAGTTTCGGACGGATCACAGAAACCAGATGTACATAGTAAGTATACAATTGGTTCCTTGCATCATTTGAATCCCGTTTTCCTGCCAAACTAAATCCCTGGCAAGGCGGACCGCCAACGATGATATCGATATCACCGTACCGGTGTTTCCATTCTCTGATTTGCGCGTCCGTTATTTTGCAGACATCCTTACCAAGACAGTCGCTGTTCTGAAAGTTGCTTTGATAAATGCCATTTGCGGAATCCTCGATCTCGACATGGCCGACAAAATCAAAGCCTTCCGCCGCGAAGCCCAAATCCAATCCACCGCATCCCGAGAACAGCGAAATGGCCTTTGGCGCAGTCGGGGATTTGGGGCTTATCGCACGACCGTATAATTCGCTGAGCATTGACCTGTAAGGATTAGAACATTTCAATTTCCTTTCGGAAAGCCGGGCATTGTAATCTTCAGGGGATTTGATCGTGTCCGGTAATTTACCTTTTTCTTTTTTAGAATGTAGGATCCTCTTTTTGCGAACGTCAAAAACGCAATGGTTTATATCGTCTATTATGTTTGTCAGGGAGTGATAGACCGTTTCCAATTCAGCCGCCGAGGGAACGCGCTTTCCCAATTCCCATGCAGAAAGATCGGCCTTGCCAAAACCGGAAGCCTCGGCCAGTTTGGTTTGGCTTATATTGTATTTTTTTCTGAGATCGATGATTTCAATATAATTCATGTGTCGACGGCGCTCCGAATGTTTCCGACCACAGGGTGTAAGGATCAACGCTTTCGTTTCTTTTCCATGGAGAAGTTGAGAACGGCTGTTCACTTCCGCAACAAAAAGACCGATTCCACATGGAGTTCTCGGCGGGATACAGTCTGATTATAACCCGGATCCGGTCAGTTTGCAACGAAAACAGGATATGGTTTATACATGCCTGAAATAACCGGCTTTCAAATTGAACTGCAATTGCGTGGGATGCTGCTTTTGACCGCCTCTTTGGAACTGGATAAAGCCAAATCGCGGAGCAAGGTGTACATTGCTGTCATTTTTATAGGTGCCTTTGTGAATAACGTACGCGGACAATGTATAGCCGCTGTATCTTCTTGAAAGGGCAACAATTTCATCCATGGAAAAGATCGCGGTTTCGCAGAGATCAAAATCATCATATTTGACGGTCTGATGCAACAGATAGTCTGGCGGATAGGGATCCTCTTTATAAGCCTTTTGAAATAACAACAGAGTGATCTTATCTTGATACAGATCAAAAATATCTTTCCAGTCTTTCTGTGCCTGCGGGGGCATTTCTTCCCAATAATATCGGTGCGGGTCAGATGCTCTGGCGGCCAATTCAAGTGCGGGCATATGATCAAGCGGCCTGAACCCGGGATCGCCACAAAACATGGACAAGCCAACCTCGGCTGTATCACTCACGGGAATGCCGTTTGTCCGCAATAACTGGCAAAAGGCGCGCGCGGTAGTAAAAAACATCTGGTCGTTCGTAGGAGTTTTCTTATTGCACGTTTTTACAGAGATCCCAACGGTTTGCGTGGCCGAATCGGTTTTGATTTTTAACAGCACGTCGGATTTGCATTTTGTTATGGGTTGACCGTTTTCATCAACCAAAAGATCCCCCAGGCCAGATGTCGCCAACCCGCCGAGCCATGCGGCCTGTACATCGCGAATGACCATCGTTCGGTCGTTTGCTATGTATTGCAAAAGCTGGATCGCCGGATTCCCGCAATAGACATGGGAGGTGTTTTCATTTGGGAAAAATTCCCTGCATTCCAAGGCGTTTACAGCCCGGGTCAGTGTCTCTTCAAACCGATGCCCTTTTTTCCGCCCACGAATACCTGCCTCGATTTGCAGTCTATGGGTCTCATTCACAGGATCCAATGCCACGGATCTCACATCCTTTCAAAACATGCACCGGGCGTTACACCCGGCCCGTCGGCTGTTTTCTTGATATTTACGATAGCGATATTCCATTTGCCGGCCTGCACGCTCGCGCTGTTTTGCGGGAAAGTGAAAGTGCGGTGCAGAAAATTGGCCCGCTGCATTGACAGCGGGCCGCCGGTATCGACAGTAAAGGTTATTCCGGCTGATAGATGTGGTGCGGCAGGCCCTCGACGTAGATGGGCGTCAGCTCGGCCTGGATGAGCGGCAGCGCGTAGGAGATGAACGGCTCCAGCATGCCGGTGCGCGTCTCGTTGACCCATTCCAGCGGCACCTTCTTTTCCAGGTTCGCCACCTCGCTGATGGGGTGCAGCTCGGTCGTGCACTGGTAGGGGGCGTTGGAGATGCGCTTGAGGGCGACCATCTCGCCGGTGTGGCCCTCAAAGGCGGCCTTGGCGGCGGCACCGCCGACCTGGTACGCCTCGGTGATGTCGGTGCGGCTGGTGATGTGCCCGGCGCAGCGCTGCAAGGTCGCCAGCTCGATGCTGCGGGTCTTGGTGTCCAGCGTGCGGGCCACGGTGTTGGCCAAAAAGCGCGCGGTGCCGGTCAGGGCCTTGTGGCCGAACGCGTCCACGGCGTGCACGTCGTCGGCCAGCTCGCAGACATAGCGCCCGTCCTCGAGCTTGACGCCCTCGGAAACGGCGATGACCACGCTCGGCTTGAGCGCCTGCATGCGGCGCACCTTTTCGACAAAGCGGTCGACGTTGAACGGGATCTCGGGCAGGCAGATCATGTCCACGCCCTCGCAGTCCTCGGCCTTGGCCAGCGCGGCGGCGGCGGTCAGCCAGCCGGCGTTGCGGCCCATGATCTCGACGATGGTCACGTACTTGGTGCCGTAGACGGTGGCGTCGCGGATGATCTCCTTCATCACCACGCCGATGTACTTGGCGGCGCTGCCGTAGCCGGGGGTGTGGTCGGTGACCATCAGGTCGTTGTCGATGGTCTTGGGCACGCCCATAAAGCGGATGTCGCTGCCGACATGGGCGCCGTAATCGGCCAGCTTGCCGATGGTGTCCATGCTGTCATTGCCGCCGATGTAGAAGAAATAGCCGATGTCCAGCGCGTTGAGGAGGTTGAACAGCTTTTCATACACCGGCTCGCCCTCAGGGGTGTCCCAATCCGGCAGCTTGTAGCGGCAGCTGCCCAGATAGCTCGACGGCGTGCGCTTGAGCAGCTCGATGTCCATCGCGGTGGGGAACTTGCCGCTCAGGTCCACGACCTTGCGCTCCAAAAGGCCCTGCACGCCGTGCAGCATACCGTACACCTTGCCGGCGCCGCGGCGCTTGCAGCTTTCAAACACGCCGGCCAGGCTGGCGTTGATGACCGAGGTCGGGCCGCCGGACTGGCCGACGATCGCATTTTTTGCCATGATACGAACCTCCCTTATCCTTTCATACAACACGGCGGACGCCGTGCCCATTCTTATTTTCCAGTGTACCATAATTTTCCGCCCTCGGCCATAGCGGGAACCGCCAAATTTTTGCCGCTGATTTGTGCAATTTGCCAGCGGTGCGCGGTTGTGGTATACTGAGGGCGGTGATGTACATGATACGCCTTGTCCTGAGCGATCTCGACGGCACGCTGCTGCCCTACGGCAGCCCCAGCGTGCTGGACGATGCTCTCCTTGCCCTGATCCGCGCGCTGGCGGCGCGCGGGGTGCGCTTCTGCCCGGCCAGCGGGCGGCAGTACACGAGCCTGCGCCGGCTGTTCGCGCCGGTGGCGGAGCACTGCGTGTTTCTGTGCGAGAACGGCGCCGCCGTCTTTGATCAGGAAAAGCTGCTCGCCAAGACCCCGATGCCCCGCGCCCTGGCCGAGGCCATCGCCTGGGACATGTGGCAAAACAGCGGCGGGGTGGGCGAGGTCATGCTCTCGGGCGAGAACATGTCCTATTTGATGAGCCGCGGCCTCGGCATGGCCGAGCGCATCGGGGCCATCGGCAGCCGGCATACGTTCATCACCGACCCCGCCGACATCCCCGAGGACATCCTCAAGGTCTCGCTCTACATCGGGGACGGCGTCGCGCCGTATGTCGGGCGCTTCGTGCCCAAATGGGCGCAGGCCAACGCCGCCGTGGCCGGCCCCAAGTGGATCGATACCACGCTCGCCAACAAGGGCACGGGGCTGCAAAAGCTGTGCGCGGCGCTCGGCGTCGCCCCCGAGGAGACGCTGGCCTTCGGCGACAATTACAACGATCTTTCCATGCTGGACATCGCCGGCACGGCCTACATCATGCAGAGCGCCGCGCCGGAGCTGCTCGCGCGCTACCCGCGCCATACCGCCGACCCGCGCGATACGCTGCGCGCGCTGCTCGCCGCGCTGCCCTGAGCACGCCGCAAAAAGCGGCGAACATCGACCTTTTGCGGCGGGCGGGGGCCAAAAAAAGCCGCCGCCCTCGGTTGACGCGCCCGCCCCGGCGTGCTACAATGTTTTTGACCGGAAAAAGGCGCCCCACCGCGCCAAGAGGGAGGTACTACCGCGATGAAGAGCTTTGTCTACACCATCCAGGAGGCCATCGGCATCCATGCACGCCCGGCGGGCCTGCTGGTCAAGGAAGCCAAAAAATACCAGAGCACCGTCACCATCGTCAAGGGGGACAAGAGCGTCAACGCCGTCAAGCTGATGGCGCTGATGGGCATGGGCGTCAAATGCGGCGATACCGTCACCGTCAACGTCGAGGGCCCTGACGAGGAGACCGCCGCCCCCGCGCTGGAGGCCTTCTTCAAGGAGACGCTTTGATTTTTGCCTGCCGTATCAGTGGCCGCCGCGGGGCAAAGCCTGCCGGCGGCCCTTTTGTTTTTGCAAAGCCCGCGCAGGGCGCTTCGCACACAAAAAAGGAGTTCGCCATATGATCACCGTACAGGGAAAGGGCGTGTCCGCCGGGGTCGGCATCGGGCCGCTCTATTTTTACCAGCGCGCCAAGACCACCATCACCCGCGCGACGGACGCAGACCCCGAGGCCGAGTGGGCGCGCTTCAAGGGCGCGCAGACCGCCGCCATCGAGCAGCTGGGCGCCCTGGCCGAGACCGCGCGCGCCGACGCCGGCGACGAGGCCGCGCTGCTGTTTGAGACGCACCAGATGATGGCCGAGGATCTTGACTATGAGGAGGCCGTCGAGGCGCTCGTGCGCGGGCAGCACCTGAACGCCGAGGCGGCCGTGGCCGATACCGCCGCCCGCTTTGCCGCCATGTTCGCCGCCATGGACGATGCCTACATGCAGGCCCGCGCCGCCGATGTCAGGGATGTCTCCCGCCGCATCCTGCGCGCGCTGACCGGCACCGCCGAGGGCGGCATCGACGCCCCCGGGCCGGCGCTCGTGGCCGCCGACGACCTCGCCCCCTCCGAGACCGTGCAGCTGGACAAGGCAAAGATCCTGGGCTTTGTCACCGCCGGCGGCTCGGCCTCCAGCCACACCGCCATCCTGGCCCGGACGATGGGCATCCCGGCGGTCGTCGGCGTGGGCGGGGCGCTCAAGCCGGAATTTGAGGGCCGCACCGCCATCATCGACGGCACCACCGGCGCCGTCATCATCGACCCGGACGACGAGACCCGCGCCCGCATGGAGAAAAAGCGCGAGGAGCAGCTGCGCCTGCAGCGCCTGCTCGAATCGCTCAAGGGGCAGGAGAACGTCACGAAGGATGGCCGCACCGTGCGCATCTATTGCAACATCGCCGCGCCGGAGGACGTGCCCGCCGTGCTCGCCGCCGACGGCGGGGGCATTGGGCTGTTCCGCAGCGAGTTTTTGTACCTCGGCGCCGCCGAGGCCCCCGGCGAGGAGGAGCAGTTCCTCGCCTACAAAAGGGTGCTCGAGGCGATGGACGGGCGCGAGGTCATCATCCGCACCTGCGACATCGGCGCCGACAAAAACGTCGGCTATTTTGACCTGCCAAAGGAGGAAAACCCCGCCCTGGGCCTGCGCGGGCTGCGCCTGTGCCTGGCAAAGCCGGCGCTGTTCCGCACCCAGCTGCGCGCGCTCTACCGCGCCAGCGCCTACGGGCGCCTCGCCATTATGCTGCCGATGGTGACGGGCGTGTGGGAGGTGCGCGAGGCCAAAAAGCTCTGCGAGGCCGCCGTGGCCGAGCTCAAGGCCGAGGGCATCCCCATCGCCGAAAAGGTGCCGCTGGGCATCATGATCGAGACGCCCGCCGCCGCGCTGATGAGCGACCGCCTTGCCGCCGAGGTCGATTTCTTCAGCTGCGGCACCAACGATCTCACGCAGTACACCCTTGCCTGCGACCGCCAGAACAACGACCTTGGCCGCTTTTATGACCCGCACCACCCGGCCGTGCTGCGGCTGCTCAAGCTCGTGGCCGACAACGCCCACAGGGCTGGCATCTGGGTGGGCGTCTGCGGGGAGCTGGCCGCCGACCTCGAGATGACCGAGACCTTTCTGGCGCTCGGCATCGACGAGCTCTCGGTGCCGCCGCGCAGCGTGCTGCCGCTGCGCAACGCCGTGCGCATGACCGACACGCGCGAGAGCGCCCCGCGCATCCTCGCCGACCTCGCCGCCTCCCGCCACCGCATTTGAGCGATGCGCGGCCTCAGATCCTGCCATATCAACGCCGCGGCGGGGTGAGGGCACCCCGCCCTACGCTGCAATGTTGGCATATCAACGCCGCAGGGCGGCCTGCCCCCGGGCCGCCGCAGACTGTCGAAAAAGGTGTTTTCTGAATCCATCGGCCTCGGCTGACCTGTGCAGACGAGGTCGATACCTCCAGAGCAAAAAATGCCGTTCGAGTCGCCTTTAGGCATGAGAACGACATTTTTTGCGACGGGGTGTGTCCAAGAGAGGGGCGCAGGCGGACTGGCGCAGCCAGCTTAGCCGAGCCCCTCTTTTGCAGCGTGTCGAGTTTCTCGACACGCTGCCGCCGGGGCCGCACATGTGCGGCCCCGGCGTTCTGTCTGCCTGTTCCGTTCGCCCGCTCAATCGTCCAGATCGAAATCCCCGGGCAGCAAAAGCTCCAGCGCCGCGTCGGCGTCGGCCACCAGCCGCCTGGACTGGTTCAGGATGGCTTTCTCCAGCACGTTGCGGGCCATGCGCCCGTTTCCGTTCCCGGCGGCGTCCTCGGCCTGCTTGCGGGCGTAGTACGCCTTGAGCGGCGCCTCGCACCCGGCGTCGACCGTGTAGCCCTTGCCGGCGGCGATGGAAAGCGTGATGCGCCACAGCTCGTCCGCCGTGTAATCCGGGAACTCGATCTGATTGGGAAAGCGGCTCGCCAGCCCCGAGTTGGCGGTCAAAAAGGTCTGCATCTCCTTGGTATAGCCGGCCAGGATCACGACGAGGTCGTCGCGGTGATCCTCGATGCCCTTGACGAGCGTGTCGATGCATTCGAGGCCGAAGCTGTCGTCATTGCCGCGGTAGAGGCTGTACGCCTCGTCGATGAACAGCACGCCGCCCAGCGCGCTCTGGATGACGGAATTGGTCAGCGGCGCGGTGTGGCCGACGTAGCGCCCCACGAGATCGGCGCGCGTCACCTCCACCAGCTGGCCGCCGTCCAGCGCGCCGATGGCCTTGAGGTACTTGGCCAGAATGCGCGCGATGGTGGTCTTGCCGGTGCCGGGGCTGCCGGTGAAGATCATGTGCATGTTGAGCTCGGCGATTTTGAGCCCCTTTGCCTTGCGGCGCTGCTGGGCCTGCACGTTTTTGGCGATGTCCCGCACATAATTCTTGATCTCGTCGAGGCCCACGATGCCGCCCAGCTCCGCCTCCACGGCGTCGACGTCGCCGCGGTACTGCTGCGGCAGCAGCGCCAGCAGGTCGAACGCCTCGCCGCCCGCGACCGCCGCCGTCAGCCGGCCCTCCGCCACGGCCAGCCGCGCCTCGGCGCCGGGGGCCGGCG
>CANRBN010000065.1 GCA_947628865.1 uncultured Gemmiger sp. | reverse complement strand
CCCGCCCGCAGCCGCAGCGCCGCCGCCCCGCCACCCGCCGCTATGACGCCGCGCCCGACGGCGCCGCGCCGTCCGAGACCGGCGAGGTCTTTTTGCGGCGCTTGTCCGATGAGGGCTGACCGCCGGGGGCGATAAAATCTAAAATGTCCTTTTTGCCATTCTGCCGCGCGCCGTTTCGGCGCGCGGTGTTTTGTTTTCGCGGCGCGGTACTTGCCGTTTTGGCGCAAAGCGCGTATAATATCGGTGTATATCCATTTCTTCGATTTGCGGGGGGTCATTATGGCGGATTTCATCCCGTTGTCGGTGCCGAATTTCGGCCCGCGTGAGGCGGAGCTGGCCGGGCAGGCCATCACGAGCGGCTGGGTGTCGACCAGCGGCGCCCGCGTGGCGGAGTTTGAGCAGGCCATCGCCGCCTATCTCGGCATGCCGCGCGCCGTGGCCGCCAACAGCGGCTCGAGCGCTTTGCATCTGGCCGCCATGGCGGCCGGCATCCGCCCCGGGGACGAGGTGCTCGTGCCGACGCTGACGTTCATCGCCGCCGTCAACCCGCTCACGCGCTATGTGGGCGCCGAGCCGGTGTTCATCGGCTGTGACGATACGCTGTGCATCGACCCCGACGCGGTCGAGGATTTTTGCGCCAACCGCTGCACGCTGCGCGGCGGCAGGCTGTACAACAACAGGACCGGCGCGCATGTGGCGGCGCTCGAGGCCGTACATGTGTTCGGCGCGATGGCCGATATCCCCCGCCTGTCGGACATCGCGCGGCGCTACGGCCTCGTTTTCATCGAGGACGCCACCGAGGCGCTCGGCACCCGCTATACCGCCGGGCCGCTGGCCGGGCGCTGCGCCGGCACGATGGGCGATCTCGGCTGCTACAGCTTCAACGGCAACAAGATCGTCACCACCGGCGCCGGCGGCATGCTCGTCTCCAACCATGACGACTGGGCCGGGCACGCCAAGCACCTTTCGACCCAGGCCAAGGCGGACGAGCTGCAATTCGTGCACGACGAGGTCGGCTACAACTACCGCATGACCAACGTGCAGGCGAGCCTGGGGCTTGCGCAGCTTGCGCGGCTGGAGGAGTTCATCGCCGTCAAAAAGGCGCGGTATGACCGGTACAGGGCCGCGCTGGACGGCGTGCGGGGCTTGCGCATCCTGCCCTTTGACGAAGAGAACACCCGCCCCAACTACTGGTTCTTCAGCCTGTATCTGAAAAACAGCGGCCTTGACCGCGACACCGTCATCCGCGCCCTGCAGGCGCAGGATATCCAGACGCGCCCGGTCTGGGCGCTCGTGCACGAGCAGGCCGACTACCCCAAAAACGAGGCCTACGCCCTCGACAAGGCGCGGGATTACCGCGCGAACATCGTCAACCTGCCCTGCTCCACCAACCTGTCCGAGGCCGACTGTGACCGGGTGATCCGGGCGGTGCTCGCGCTGTGAGCATCCATCCTGCCGAAAGGGGGCCCGCCATGACGGACCTGCATGCCTTTTTGATCGACGGCGGCCTCACCGTGCGCGCCGCCATGCAAAAGCTGGACGAGACCGGCGAGCGCATCCTGTTCGTGGCGCCGGAGGGCGTTTTGCACGCCGTCGTCACCGACGGCGACATCCGCAAATTCCTTTTGCGCGGCGGCTCGCTGGACGATGCCGTGCTCAGCGCCGCCAACCAAAAGCCCATCAGCCTGCCCGTCGCCGAGCGCGCCGCCGCGCGCGAGGTGCTCGCCGCCAACAGCATCGACGCGCTGCCCCTGCTGGACGAGACCGGGCGCGTCGTCGAGATCGCCTTTGCCCGCCGGCGCGGCACGCCGGCGGGCCGCGCGCTCGACCTGCCGGTGGTGATGATGGCCGGGGGGCTGGGCACGCGGCTCTACCCCTACACGAAGATTTTGCCCAAGCCCCTCATCCCGGTGGGGGAAAAGCCCATCGCCGAGCTCATCATGGAGCGCTTCGCCGCGTTCGGCTGCCGGGATTTCCGCGTCATCGTCAACTACAAAAAGAACATGATAAAGTCCTATTTTGCCGACCTTGAGGCCGATTACCGCGTCAGCTTCGTGGACGAGGAGCAGTTCCTCGGCACCGGCGGCGGGCTGTGCCTGCTCAAGGGCCGGCTGGACAGGCCGTTCTTCTTCACCAACTGTGACACGCTGCTCGATTTGGACTACGCCGCCCTGTATGACTACCACAAGCGCCGCCAAAACGTCGTGACGATGGTGGTGGCGGCCAAGCACTACACCGTGCCCTACGGCGTCGTCGAGGCCGGCGAGGACGGCGCCATCCGCCAGATGCGCGAAAAGCCGGCGCTGGATTTTTTGACCAACACCGGCGTCTACGTCGTGGAGCCGCGCGTCGTCGAGGAGATGGCCCCCGGGGAGAAGATCGGCTTCCCCGACGTGATCGAGCGCTACCGCCAAAAGGGCGAGCGCGTCGGCGTCTACCCCATCAGCGAGGCGAGCTGGATGGACATGGGCCAGCTCGAGGAGCTGGAAAAGATGCGCCGCCGGCTGGAGGAGCAAGCGTAAAGGAGGGCCCTATGCCCGTCACCGTCATCGCCGAGGCCGGCGTCAACCACAACGGCGACCTCGAGACCGCCAAGGCCATGGCGCGCGTCGCCAGGGACTGCGGCGCCGACATCGTCAAGTACCAGACCGCCGTGCCGGAGCTGGTCATCAGCCGCTTTGCCGAAAAGGCCGCCTACCAGAAAGAGACCACCGGCGCCGCCGAGAGCCAGCTGGAGATGGTGCGCCGGCTGCATTTCGATTTCGCCGCGCACCGCGAGCTCAAGGAATACTGCGATTCCATCGGCATCCAGTACCTTTCGGCCCCGTTCGATATCCCGAGCGTCGAGTTTTTGGGCACGCTCGGGCTGCCGCTCATCAAGGTGCCCTCGGGCGAGATCACCAACCTGCCCTACCTCGAGGCCGTGGGCAGGCTGAACACGCCGGTGCTGCTGTCGACCGGCATGAGCACGCTCGGCGAGATCACCGACGCGCTGGGCATCCTGGACGATACCGGCTGCCCCGCCGTGACGGTGCTGCACTGCAACACCCAGTACCCCACCCCCTATGAGGACGCCAACCTCACCGCCATGCTCGAGCTCTATGACCAGTTCGGCCTGCCGGTCGGCCTTTCCGACCACACGCCGGGCGTCGAGTGCGCGGTGGCCGCCGTGGCGCTGGGCGCCACCGTGATCGAAAAGCACTTCACGCTCGACCGCTCGTGGCCGGGGCCGGATCAGAAAGCCAGCCTGGAGCCGCCGGAGCTGCGCGCGCTGGTCGACGCCGTGCGCCACACCGAGGCGGCGCTCGGCAGCGGCGTCAAGCATGTGACCGCCAGCGAGGCCCCCAACAAGGCCGTGGCGCGCAAGAGCATCGTGGCCGCGCGCGACATCCGCAGGGGCGAGGTGTTCACGGCGGAAAACCTCCTCACCAAGCGCCCGGGGGACGGCATCTCGCCCATGCGCTGGTACGAGGTCCTGGGCCAGACCGCCAAGCGCGATTTTGCCGCCGACGAAAAGATCGAGCTGTGAGCGCAAGGCCGCCGGCGGAGATCCGCTTTGGCGGCGGCCCATCCGGCCCCGCCGGTGCGCCTGTTTTTGTATATTCTTAGTTTAATATTACAATTTGTATTTTTTTGAAGGGGGCCCGCCATGCCGCGCGTCATCACCGCCGTCACCTCGACGAGAGCCGATTACGGGCTGTTGCGCCCCGTGCTGCAAAAGCTCGCGGCGTGTGAGGATGTGAGCCTGCGCGTGGTGGTGACGGGCGCGCACCTGTGCCCGTGGCTGGGCAGGACGGATCGGGAGATCAAGGCCGACGCCGACGTGGCCGCCTGCATCGACGCGTGGCTGTCGGTCTTTGTCGAGGGCGGGGAGCCGCTGGCCGCGACCATCGCGCGCACGATGCAGGCGTTCGACGCCTATTTTGCCGGCGCCAGGCCGGACGCCGTGCTGCTGCTGGGCGACCGGTTCGAGATCTTTGCCATCGCGGTGGCCGCCGCGGCGCGGCATATCCCCATCGCGCACATCTCGGGCGGGGACATGACGCGGGGCGCCGAGGACGACTGGTTCCGCCACTGCATCACCCAGATGGCGTCGCTGCACTTCCCCTCCTGCGCCGACAGCGCCGCGCGGCTCCTGCGCCTGGGCGCCGCGCCGGGCACGGTGTTCAACGTCGGCGGCCTCGGGGACGAGAACCTGCGCAGGATGGTGCCGCTCACCCGCGCCGAGCTGGCGCGGGGCACCGGCTGGCCGCAGCTCAGGATCGGCCCGTTCGGCCTTGTCACGTTCCACCCCGAGACGGCCCCCGGCGCGCCCGACCCCGCGGAGCAGGCGGCGGCGCTCGTCGCCGCGCTGGCGCGCTTTCCCGGCATGTTCTGGGTGTGCACCGGCTCCAACGCCGACGCGGGCGGCGCCGCGTGCACGGCCGCGCTCAGCGCCTTCGCGGAGGCCCACCCGCAGAACGCCGGCTTTGTGCAGAGCCTCGGCGCGTTTCGCTACCTTTCGGCGCTGCGGTACACGGCGGTGGTCGTGGGCAATTCCTCCTCCGGCGTCGTGGAAACGCCGACGTTCGGCACGCCCGCCGTCAACATCGGGGCGCGGCAGGACGGGCGGCCCATCTGCCAGAACGTGCTCTGCTGCGCGGCGGAAGCCCCGGCCATCGAGGCGGCCATCCGCGAGGCGCTCACCTCGGACTTTGCCGTCCGGGCCGGGGCGGTCAAAAGCCCCTACAACGGCGGCGATACCAGCGGCCGCATCGTGCGCCTTTTGCGGACGTTCGATTTTTCCGCCCCGCGTGTTTTTTACGACGCGCCCGACGGCCCGTCCCCCGCGGATCCCTGAAGGCCGGCTCCGCCGGCCCGCCTTGGGGCGGCCTTTGTGCCGCCCGCATAGACCAGCTTTCGAGGTGTACATCCATGACCCTGCTTCTCATCGGCCTTGGCAGCATGGGCAAGCGCCGCGCGCGCCTTGCGAGGGGCATCGACGCCGGCATCCGCGTTCTGGGCGTCGATACCGCCGGGAGCCGCCGCGCCGAGGCGCTGTCGCTCGGCCTCATCGACGCCGCGTTCGAGACGCTCCCCGCCGCCCTCGCCGCCGAAACGCCCGACGCCGCGCTCGTCTGCACGGCGCCGCTGGCGCACGCCGGCATCATCGGGCAGGTTCTCGACGCCGGCCTGCCCGTCTTCACCGAGCTCAATCTCGTCTCCGACGGCTATAAAGAGAACATGGCCAAGGCCAAGGCAAAGGGTCTGCCGCTGTTTTTGTCCTCGACCATGCTCTACCGGCGCGAGACGCAGTACATCAAGGCCCGCGTGGCCGCGTACGGCAAGCCGATGCAGTACATCTACCACATCGGGCAGTATCTGCCGGACTGGCACCCGTGGGAAAGCTACAAAAGCTTCTTCGTCGGCGACGCGCGCACCGGCGGCGTGCGGGAAATTTTAGGCATCGACCTGCCCTGGCTGCTCGACGCCTTCGGTCCGTGGGAGCAGGCCTCCTGCGAGGTGCACACCGTCAGCGGCCTCGGCCTGCCCTACCCCGATACCGCCACGCTGCTGCTGCGCCACCGCGGCGGCACGCAGGGCGTGCTGGTGGCGGACGTGGTCAGCCCCAAGGCCGTGCGCAATTTTGAGTGCTTCGGCGACGGCGTGCACCTGTTTTGGGAGGGCAACCCAAAGGCCCTCTATGAGTTCCGCGACGGCGACAAGCATTTTGTCGACACCTACGGCCAGTTCGAGCATGACCCGCGCTACAGCGACAACATCGTCGAGAACGCCTACGTCGACGAGCTGCTCAACTTTTTCGCCGTCCTGCGCGGCGAGGAGGCCCCGCGCTGGAGCTTTGAACAGGATCTTGCCGCCATTGAGCTGATGGACGCCGTGCAGCACGCCGGCGAGCGGCGGGCGAAGGCGGCCCCCGGCGTCATCGGCGGGGCGACGGTCACGGTGCCGATTTATCAAAAAGAAAAGGAGCCCGGCGATGCAAAAGCCTGAAACCCGCCCCCTGACCGCGCTGTTCGTGGGCCTTGGCTCCATCGGCACGCGGCACCTGCAAAACCTGACGGCGCTGTGCCAAACCCGCGGCCTTGCCTTATGCGCCGACGCGCTGCGCAGCGATCTGGCGCGGCCCCTGCGCCCCGGCGTGCAGGCGCTTTTGCACGCACAGTTCACCGCCCTTGACGACGCCGCCGCGCTGCCGTTTTATGACCTCGTGTTCATCACGAACCCCACCGCCCTGCACGCGCGGGCGCTGGAGGCCGTGCGCGGCAGGGCCGGCGCGCTGTTCATCGAAAAGCCGATCCTGGACGACCCCGCGCTTGACCCCGCGGCGTACCTCGCCCCCGGGCAGAAGGCCTATGTGGCGGCGCCGATGCGCTGGTGCGGCGTGATGCTGGCGCTGAAAAAAGCGCTGCCCGCGCTGGGCCGGCCCTACTGCGCGCGGGTGCTGTGCTCGAGCTACCTGCCCGACTGGCGCCCCGGCGTCGACTACCGCACGGTATACAGTGCCCACCGGGATCTGGGCGGCGGCGTCGCCATCGACCTCATCCATGAGTGGGACTACCTCGTCGAACTGTTCGGCGCGCCGGAAGAGATTTCCTGCCTGCGCGGCACCTACAGCGACCTTGAGCTCGATTCTGACGATGTAGCGCTGTATATCGCGCGCTGGCCGGGCATGCTGGGCGAGGTGCATCTTGACTATTTTGGCCGCGGCTACCGCCGCACGCTGGAGCTGTTCTTCGGCGCCGGCTCGCTCATCGCCGATTTCGGCGCCGGCACGCTCACCCTGCCAAACGGCGCCGTGCAGCGGTACGAGGAGCCCGTCAACCGCCGGTACGAGCGCGAGATGGCGTATTTCCTCGATTACGCCCTCGGCCCCGACGCGCCGAGCGTGAACAGCCCCGCCACGGCGGCGCAGGTGCTCAAATTGACGCTGGGCCTCTCAGCGTGTCGGGGAACCTGACACGCCGCAACAGAGGGGTCTTGCGCACGGCGGGCCATGTCCGCCGCCCGCCCATTTTTCAACTCCAGGGAGGCCTCGACCATGTCAAACCTTCTCATCAGCATCTGCGGGCGGGCCGGCAGCAAGGGCTTTGCCAACAAAAACCTCAAGACGTTCTGCGGCGCGCCGCTCGTCTACTACACCCTCTCGGCTGCCGAGCTGTTCCGCAAGGCGCTCGCCGAGAGCGACCCCGACGTGCACATCGACCTCGCCCTCAACACCGACAGCGCCCCCCTCGCCGACCTCGTCGCCGCCCGATACCCCGAGGTCGTGTACCTGCCGCGCGGCGAGGCGCTTGGCGGCGACCGCGTGCCCAAGATGGCGGTCTTTCAGGACACGCTCCGCCGCATGGAGCAGCGCCGCGGCGCGCCGTATGACTGGTATATGGATCTCGACATCACCAGCCCGCTGCGCACCGCCGCCGACATCCGGAACGCCTTCGCGCTCAAGCGCAGCCGGCCCGACCTCGACCTTGTGTTCAGTGTGTGCGAGGCGCGGCGCAACCCGTGGTTCAACATGGTCAAGCGCGTGGGCGACCACGTCGAGCAGGTCAACCAGAGCGGCTTCACCGCGCGCCAGATGGCGCCCGAGGTCTACGACGTCAACGCCAGCATCTACGTCTTCGCGCGGGATTTTCTGGCAAACAGCCCCGACGGCCTGCTCTGGCGCGGCAAGATCGACGTCAGCGTCATGATGGACACCGGCATCGTGGACATCGACTCCGAGCATGACTTTTTGCTCATGGAGGCCATCGCCGCGCATCTTTACGCCCACTACCCCGAATTCAACGCCGTGAGGGAGAATATCCGTGTGTGATCAAACGCCGCAGCCCCTGCCCCCAGGCCCGCCCCACGCCGGCGCCGCCGCGCTTGCGGTGGAGGCGGGCAAAACGCTGCTGGAAAACGGCGGCGAGGTGTTCCGCGCCCAGCAGACGATGGAGATCATGGCCCGCGCGCTGCGTGTGCCGGACTTCCACGCCTATGTGCTGACCAACGGCATCTTCGTCTCGGCGGCGGGCGGCGTGCACGAGGTGCGGCACATCCCCGCCGTCTCGATGCATCTGGCGCGCGTGGAGGCGGTGAACGCCCTGTCCCGCCGGCTGGCCGCCGGCGAGCTGGACGCCGCGGGCGCAGAGCAGGCGCTCGCCGCCGCCCGGGCCCTGCCCGACCATGACCCGCGGCTGCAATTCGCCGCCGGCGCGTTGGGCGCCGCCTGCTTTGCGTTTTTGTTCGGCGCCGGGGGCGACGCCCCGCTGGCCGCGCTGGCCGCCGCGGCGGAGCTGCTGGTGCTGCGCGGCCTGCCGCGGCTGTGGCCGCAGCACCGCGTGAGCCGCCTGTTTTTGAACGTGGCCGCCAGCTTTGCCGGGGCCCTCGCCGCCATGCTCCTGTGCCTGGCGCTGGGCCGCCCCGGCACGCACGATATCGCCGGCATCAGCGCGCTGATGCTGCTCACCCCCGGCGTGGCGCTGACGATGGCCGTGCAGGATCTTGTGGGGGCCGACTACCTTTCCGGCACCATCCGCCTGTTCGACGCGCTGCTCGTGGCCGGCAGCCTTGCCTGCGGGGTGGGGCTGGCGTGGCTGTGCTACGCCGCGCTGGCCTCGGCCCTGCCGGCGGGGGGCATCCTCGCCGTCGGCGCGCTCGCCCTGCCGGAGGGCGCCGTGCGGCGCGCGCTCTATTGCGGGCTGCACTTTGCCGTGGCGGGGCTCGCCACCGCCTGCTTCGCCGTCACCTTTCAGGTGCCGCGCCGGCACTACCTTGCCTGCGCGCTGACCGGCACCGCCGGGTGGCTCTGCTGTCTCGTGCTGACGGCGGCGGGCATGGCGCCGCCCTCCGCCACGCTGCTGGCAGCCGTGCCGCTGGCCGCGCTGGCGCGGCTCTTCGCGGCGCGGCACAGGGCGCCGATGACGCTGTTTTTGCTGTGCGGCATCTTCCCGCTGGTGCCGGGCGCGGGGCTTTACCGCACCGCCTACGCCTTTTTGCAGGGCGACAGCGCCGCCTTCGCCGCGCAGGGCGGCCAGACGCTGCTCATCGCCATCGCGCTGGCGCTGGGCATCGCGCTCGTCTGCGGGCTGCCGCTGCCGCGCCGGCACGCCCCGTGAGCCAAAAGTCGGCGCCCCCGACCGAACGGTCGGGGGCGCGGCAGACTGTCGAAAAACCATAAGCAAGCATCTCCCTGCGGCGGCCTGAGGGCAGGCCGCCCTACGTTTGCAACGAAGATGCAATAGATTTGAGACCGTAGGGCGGGGTCCCCTGACCCCGCCGGGATTTAGTGGGCTCTTTTTTGACACGCTGGGCGCCCCCGACCAAACGGTCGGGGGCGCGGCAGCGTGTCGAAAAAGGTGTTTTCTGAATCCATCGACCTCGGCTGACATGCTCGCGCCCGCAGGCGCATGTCGGAGGCCAAC